>JALSTC010000448.1 GCA_026983935.1 Ardenticatenia bacterium | reverse complement strand
GTTTTCTGGGGCAGCCGGGCTGAATACAACGCAGACGCAGACCGCTACGAACTGACCCATGTCATCGGCCCGGATGAATATCATGAAGACGTCAATAATTCGGTTTTTACCAACGCCATGGCTCGCTGGCATCTCCAGACGGCGGTGGCCGTATTGGACTGGTTGAAAGGGCATGACTCTGAACAGGCAGACGATCTGATCACCCGGCTTGATCTTTCGGCACAGCGGCTGGCGCACTGGCAGCACGTCATAGACCACATGACCATTCCCCGCCGGGGTGATGTGCTGGTGCAGTTCGACGGCTTCTTTGATCTGGAGCCAGTGGATGTGCAGGCCTACTGGCCGCGTACCTTCAGCCTGCAGACGATTCTTGGGACAGAAGCCGTCAATCGTATGCAGATCATCAAGCAGGCCGACGTGATCATGCTGCTCACTCTGCTGGGCGAAGCACTGGGGTCACCAGAAATGTGGCGGGCGAACTGGGATGTTTATATGCCTCGCTGCGATCATGGTTCCTCCCTGAGCGCAGCTACCCATGGTCTGATGGCTGCGCGGCTGGGGCTGGTTGACGAGGCATATGCTTTCTGGCGACAGGCTGCCGGTGTGGACCTGGAAGATAACAAAGGCAACACTGCCGACGGTATCCACGCCGCAGCGGCGGGCGGTTTGTGGCAGGCGACTGTATTCGGCTTTGCCGGGCTGAGGATTGACGGTGGTGGCATTACGTTCGACCCATGCCTGCCGGTGCATTGGCAGCGCCTGAGTTTCACGATCGTGCATCGCGGCGAAGTCCACCGTGTCGTAATCACGCCGGACAGCACCCAGGTTTCATGAGTGAGGATGCTTGCAGGAAGGAGGTGACTATTGAGCATCGCGTTATTTCGACTATTCGCCATCGTTTAGCGGACCTTCGTGGATAACCGTGATTGTTTCAGGAGGAGAAACATGCGTAAGCTGATTGCGTTTGCTCTGATCTTGGGCTTTGTCCTGAGCGCACTGCCTGCAGGTGCACAGGATACCGTGGATATCACGTTGATGGGGTGGTCGTCGTCGACCGCCGAAAATGACGCCCTGATGGCTATGGTGGATGCCTTCATGGAGGCAAACCCTGACATCAATGTGGATGTGCAGCTTGTGCCGGAATACGACACCACGATTCAGGCAGCCTTCGCCAGTGGTGATCCCCCCAACGTGTTCTACGTTGACAGCTCAAAGCTGCCTGACTGGGCAGAAGCGGGTGTGCTGGCTCCCGGCAACGACCTGATCGAGGATCAGGATGACATCTATCCGTCGCTGGTGGATGCCTTCACCTACAACGGCGATTTTTACTGCCCGCCGAAGGACTTCTCCGTCATGGCGCTGCAGTACAATAAAGATATGTTCGACGCTGCCGGGCTGGATTATCCCACCCCTGACTGGACATGGGATGATCTGCGTGCTGCGGCAGAAGCGCTGACCGGCGAGGATGAAGAAGGAAACCAGGTGCTGGGGCTGGTAACGCCGCCGAACTTCGAGCGCTGGCTGCCCTTCCTTTACCAGGCAGGTGGCTCCGTGCTCAATGAAGACTGGACGGAGGTTACACTCGACAGTGATGAAGCTCGTGAGGCGCTGGAGTTCTACGTCAATCTGGTGCTGGATGGTTATGCCGGGCCGCCTTCAATGGTAGATGCCGGGTGGGGTGGTGAGGCCTTTGGTCAGGGCCGTGTGGCCATGGCAATGGAGGGCAACTGGGTGATTCAGTATCTGCTGGATCAATTCCCCGACCTCAACTGGGGCGTCTCCGAACTGCCGACGCATCCGGACGGCACACGGGCCACCATGGTCTTCACCGTTTGCTACGGCGTCGCGGCGGAGAATCAGCATCCTGACGAGTCCTGGCGGCTGGTCAACTTCCTGACCGGGCGTGAAGGCGCGATGATGGTTGCCGAGGCCGGATTCGGTGTGATGCCTGCCCGGATGAGCGCGGCAGATGCCTGGCTGGAGGCACGCGGTGAGGAATTCGAACCGTTCGTCGCCGGTGCGGAGTATGCCCACAAGTGGCAGTTCCCCGTCGGCTTTGGAGATGTGTTCGATACGTTCAATGCCGATCTCCAGCAGGCATTCCTGGGTGATCTACTGCCGGAGGATGTTATCCTTGATACAGTAGAGGTTGCCGAGGAAGTGCTGGCTCGTTAGACCTTCGCTCGTTCGCAGCGCTCCCCCGGCAGTCGTCCGAGGGAGCGCTCATCATCTTCTTGAGTGAAAGGGCGGCATCATGGCCGAGACAGCGATTTCTGCGCCCCGTAAGTTCGCCACGCTGGCCGATAAGAAGCGCGAGGAAGCCCTAGCCGGTTACACGTTCCTTGCGCCGACGTTTCTGATCTTCCTGATTTTCCTGATCATTCCCATCATCGCAGCGGTTTACATCAGCTTCACAGACTGGAACGGTACCACGCCGCTGTTCCAGGAGAATGCCTACCAGTTCGTTGGGCTACAGAATTACGGGGACCTTCTGGTTAATGATGGCATCCGGCAGAGGGATTTCTTCAAATCCGTCAAGAACACGACTTACTATGTACTGGGTGTTGTGCCGACGCAGACGGTGCTTGCCTTGATTCTGGCGGTGATCCTCAACCAGCGCTGGCTGAAAGCCAGG
>JALSTC010000447.1 GCA_026983935.1 Ardenticatenia bacterium | reverse complement strand
TGATCAGCCGCTTTCGGGAGGAGATGGCCGATGATGACAGTGTACGGCCCGCCGTGGCGCGCACCGTGCAGCGCGTCGGGGAGACGATCACCAGCAGCGCCGGGACGGTGATCGTCGGCTTTGTGACGATGGCCTTTGCCGAGATGGGGCTGTTCAACACCACCGGCCCGGCACTGGCAATCGGCGTGATGGTCGTGCTCTCAGCAGGATTGACGCTGACGCCCGCGCTGCTGGCCGTCCTGGGAGGGCGCGCCTTCTGGCCGGGTAAGGCTTCGCACCGTGCCGCCGGGCGGGTGTATGCCCGCATTTCGGTGCTGGTCTCCGATCATCCCGTGCAGACCATCCTGGTGATCGTGATTGTGCTCACACCGCTGGCGCTCTTTGCCACCGGGCAGCGAATCACCTACGACCTGCTGGCCGACCTGCCCCCTGAGAGCGAGGCCCGTGCCGGTTTCCGCGTCCTGGAGGAACACATGGGCGGCGGGCAGATTCAGCCGATCGTCGTCGTGCTGGATGACCTCACGCCGGAAAACGCCCTGGCCGAGATTGACCGCTGGACGGCGGACATGCTGGCGCTGGATGGTGTGGCGGAAGTGCGCAGCCTGTCTGCACCGCTGGGCCAGCACAGCGATCTCCCGGCGGGGCTGACGCGGGTGGATCGCCAGCTCACACTCGCCGCCGACCTGCTGGCACAGACGGGCGAAGGCGGGGCAGGCGCGGCCTTGATGACGCCGGAGAACATCCAGCTTGCCATGAACGCGCTTCCCTTTGTGGGGCAGTATCTGGACACGCTGGAAGCGCAGTTCCCCCAGATCGCGGGCAGTGCCGACCTCGCCGCCATCCGGGAGACGCTGGCCGGGCTGCCGCTGGCCGCGCTGACCGGCTCACTTGACGAGTCGCTGGCGGCGCTGCAAACACATCTGCGCGGGCTGGCGGCGGACTTCGCCGGAATCGAGGATGCCTACTACCTGCCGGACGCGCTGCCGGAGGGGCTGGTGGAAGCCCTCGGCGGGGAGGACCCACTGGCGGCTATCATCGCCCTCTACCTGACGCCCGACCGCACAGCGGCCCGCTTCGAAGTCATCCCGGCGGGGAATCCCTACGGCGACGCCGCGACCGATCTGGTACGGGAACTGCGGGCCATGCTGCCCGGAGGGACGGAAGCCGTCAGTGGTTATTCCGCCATCATGACCGACCTGCGGGACACAATGGAGCGGGATATGTTCCGCGCGTTTTCCCTGGTGCTGCTGGGCATCTTCATCGTGCTGCTGCTCCTGCTGCGGGCGCTGATCTCACCGCTGTATCTGATTCTGACCATCCTGCTGAGCTACGGCGCGACGATGGGCATCACCCGGCTGGCTTCGGAGCTGTTCTTTGGCACAGATGCGCTGACATGGTGGGTGCCGTTCTTCATGTTCGTCACGCTGGTGGCGCTGGGGATGGATTACAACATCTTTCTGATGGGGCGCGTTAAAGAAGAAGTCGCACGGCACGGGATGCGGGAAGGCGTGCACCAGGCCGTCGCCGCCACCGGCGCGATCATCACTTCGGCGGGAATCATCATGGCCGGGACGTTCGCCGCGATGATGGCGGGCGTGGTCATCGGCCTGAAGCAGTTGGGCTTTGCCGTCGCGGTGGGGATGCTGCTTGATACTTTCGTCATCCGCACGGCGCTTGTCCCGGCTATTGCCGTGCTGCTCGACCGCTGGAACTGGTGGCCGGGTAGAGCGCCGCGCCCGACCGATGAACACGGACAGGTTGAGCACAGCAGCAGCGTTGCCATCAGCGGCGATTGAACCGGTCAGCGGCCCCTCACCCTCAGTCCACGCCCATCGGGACGCTGTGGATGCCGAAGTTGGTGCGCCAGCCGCCGCCAGTGACCCCACCCAGCAGTGGAAACGTCCACCGAATCGATTGGAGGGGGGAATGCCGATAAAGTGGAGCAAACTCTACAACCCGATCATGCGTGCCCTGCTGCATTCACCGCTGCATGGGCCTATCAGCCGGCACTTCATGACGATCACCTTCACCGGACGCAAAAGCGGCAGAGTCTACACCGTCCCGGTCGAGTACTTCTACGACGGCGACACACTGATGTGCTTCACCAGCCGCGACCGCGTATGGTGGAAAAATCTGCGCGGCGGCGCACCGATCACCGCTCACGTTCGCGGGCGCGAGCTGCAGGGAACCGCCGAAGCGATCACCGGCGACGTGGCGGCTTTCGAAGCCGCGCTGCGGGCCTATCTGCGGAAGTACCCCGGCAGGGCGAAATACTTCGATGTCCGCATGGATGCCGACGGCGGGCCGAATCCGGAAGATGTCGCCAGGGCAGCGGCGGCGAAAGTCGTGGTGCGAATTGACATGGCGCAGGATTGACAGTTGGCAGCGGGCCGTCTACAGTTGGAGCCGAAAGCGCCCCTATGAAAGGACGGCCAGGTTATGTCCGCTGAGGAACCGATCCGCCTGCTGCATTTCGCCGATGTGCATATCGGCATGGAAAACTACGGCAAGACCGACCCGGTCACCGGCCTGAGCTCGCGCGTGCTGGATTTCTTCGCGCGGCTCTACGAAATGCACGACTACGCCGCCGCCAATGACATTGACCTGGCGATCTTCGCCGGGGATGCTTTCAAGACGC
>JALSTC010000446.1 GCA_026983935.1 Ardenticatenia bacterium | reverse complement strand
TCACCGTGCAGAAGGTTTACCCTGAGCGTAGTGCCATCCAGTTAGCAGGGGGAGCAGGGCCGGACGCGGCCAGCCGTGCAAACAAGATTGAAGTGCGCGGCGTCGATCTGTCTTCCGGTCAATATTATCAGGGTGCGATGATCGGGCAGATTGTTGGTCAGGTGCTCTTTACACGTACAAACCTGCTTTACCAGCAGGTCGCTGAACTCGAGCCGCCTTTTGATATCACCGCAAATCGTCTACCATCGTATTCCGGTTTTCCTGTGCATCTTCCCAACCCATTGATGCGCTACCTGAATGTCTTGCAGCGTCGTGTCTCTGGTACGCTGTCCATCATTCACGGCGATCTGCATTTGCACAACATTTTGGTGGGGTCGCGTGGTAACGCCTGGCTGATTGACTTCGCGTTGACTCGTGAAGGGCATACACTTTTTGACTGGGCCGTGCTGGAAACGAGCCTGCTGATTGAATTGGTGGCTCCTGCACTTTCTTCGGATAGCTGGGAAGAACTCTGGCCAGTGCTCAGATTGCTGTTGGAAATGGGTATTTCTGGCCAGCCTTCTGAGGGCCGTCTGCCGGTGGAAATAGCGCTTCATCCGGTGGCAACGGTGCGTCAGATTGTAGCGGAATGTCTGGCTGAGCCAGATGATTGGCGTGAATATTTTGTCGCGCTGTCTCTCTGCGCGCTGCGTGGACTTGGCTGGCCAACGGTTCCTTTGAAGGCGAAGCGCCTCTTGTTTATGGTGTCCGCGCTGGCGATGGCATCGGCTGCGGCCAAAGACGGTTCATCGCCTTCGACCTCGGACATAGACACCACGGATGCCAGCCTCAAGTGGGATGACGAAGAATGATGGCAAAGCGCCCACGATCTAGATTGGGCGCTCTGCCTTTCTATGCCGGAAGACGCTTCAGAATCGCCTGAGTCATCTCCGTTGTAGATGCAGGCTGTGTTCCTGGCCCGCTAATATCTGCCGTCCGGATGCCGGAGGCCAGAGCGCTGGAGACGGCCTGCTCAATCATCCGGGCTTCCTCTTCCAACTCCAGGCTGTGGCGCAGGAGCATGGCAGCGCTCAGAATTGTCCCGATGGGATTGGCGAGACCTTTGCCCGCAATGTCAGGGGCCGAGCCATGAATCGGCTCGTAGAGGCCGCGCCTGTCCTGCCCCAGTGAGGCCGAGGGCAGCATCCCCAGCGATCCGGCCAGTGTTGCCGCTTCGTCGCTCAGAATGTCTCCAAACATATTGCCTGCCAGCACGACATCAAAAGAGGCTGGACGGCGCATCAGATGCATGGCGCAGGCATCAACCAGGACGTGCTCCACAGTGACGTCTGGGTAGTCTTCCGCCACTGCGCTCACCGTGCGCCGCCACAGGCGCATGGAGGCCAGCACATTGGCCTTATCCACCGAGGCCAACCGCCGCTGGCGCTGCCGGGCTGCCTGGAAGGCCACATGCGCGACACGCTCCACTTCCGCAGTGCTGTACTGCATGGTGTCATACGCTGTGCTGCCGTTGCCCTGCTCCTGTCGCTCACCAAAGTAAATCCCACCCGTAAGCTCACGGACAAAAAGGATGTCCACGTTGTCCAGCAGGTCCGCCCGCAATGGTGCGTGAGGAGCCAGTGCCGGGAAGACCTTTACGGGGCGCAGATTGGCGAACAGACCAAAGTGCTGCCGTATCTTGAGTAAGCCCTGCTCTGGGCGCACGGGGGCCGCAGGATCGGACCACTTAGGTCCGCCCACCGCCCCCAGCAAGATGGCATCCGCGTTCTCGCAGATGGCCAGTGTATCATCGGGCAGCGGACTGCCGGTAGCATCGATGGCGCAGCCGCCCATCAGGGCTTCTTCAAATATGAATTGATGCCCGCCAACCGCTGCAACGCGATCCAGTACAGCTCGGGCCTGTGAGACGACTTCAGGGCCGATCCCGTCGCCGGGAAGAAGCACGATTCTGGCTTTCATGCCGGCTCCCCTGCCATTTCCTGTGCCAGTATCAAGCCATACTCCACGCTGTCAGCCAGTGCCCGCCATGAGGCATCGATGATGTTTGTCCCCGCGCCGACGGTGCTCCAACGGTTGTGGCTGTTCTGGGTGTCAATCAGCACCCGTGTGGTCGCTGCCGTGCCCGAGTCACTGTTGAGGATGCGGACCTTATAATCGGCCAACTGGAAAGTTTTAAGCTCCGGGTAGACGGGATTCAGGGCTTTGCGGAGGGCATTATCCAGTGCGTGAACCGGCCCGTTGCCTTCGGCTGCTGTGTGGAGGATTTCATCGTTGACCCGAAGCTTGATCGTCGCTTCGGTATCCAGGCCATGCCGACTATGCCGTGCCACCATGACGGTGAAATTGAGTAGTTCGAACGGCGGGCGGTAATCTTCAGATGCCCGCTTCAACATGAGCTGGACGGAAGCATCGGCTCCCTCAAATACGTAGCCTTCATGCTCAAGCTGCTTGATCTCTTCCAGAATGGCGCGGGCTTTGTCCGAGGAGAGGTTCATGCCCAGTTTTTCAGCTTCATAGAGCACATTGCCGCGTCCGGAGAGATCGGAAAGCAAGAAGCGCATCTCGTTGCCTACCAGCGTCGGATCAATATGCTGGTAGCTTTCTACTGTGCGGCGCATAGCAGCCACATGAATGCCGCCTTT
>JALSTC010000445.1 GCA_026983935.1 Ardenticatenia bacterium | reverse complement strand
CTGATGGGCTGGTCGGCGCTGGTCGCGCCGTACAAGTACACGCTGAGCGGCGTCGCTACCAAAGACACGCGCCTGGTATGGCTGGATGCGGAGCGGCTTCGCGAGATGATGCAGCAGGACCCGGGGCTGGGGTTTATCGTGATGCAGCAGGTGGCGGCAGTAATCGCGCAGCGGCTGGCGCATTTGCGCATCCGTTTCGTCAGTCTTGCAGAAGCTTGAGCCTTCCTCTCATTCCGGTTTTCGCGGCCCGATCCTGCGGTGGATCGGGCCGCACCGGTTTCCCCGCCGATGCCGGCCCCCTCAAATCGTCCGTCAAAATCCTCTTAAGAAACAGTGTCCCGGATTTTCTAACCTGTGTATACTCAAGGCAAAGACTCGTGGCGACAGGATGACCTGTGACCGACGAAAGCCAACGCACAGACATTGACTGGGAAGCCGTCTGGCGCAGCCTGGACTGGGAGAGCAAAAACGATGCGCTGGCAGCGCGTACGCTCGCCCTCCGCGCGGAAAAATACGCCCGTCTGGCGGAAGATGTCGACGCCACGGGCGATGACGCGCTGATGGTGCTGTTGTTCAGCCGGGCGGGGGAGCGCTACGCCATCCCGATTGACCATGTGCTGCATGTGCTGGACGCGCCGACGATCACGCCCCTGCCCTGCGTGCCGGATTACTACCGCGGCGTGATCAACCTTCGTGGACGCATCCTGACCGTGTTTGATCTGCGGCGCTTCTGGGGACTGCAGGCCGCGGATCCAGCAGCGCCCACGCTGATCATCGTCAGTGCCGCCGCGCTGACCCTGGCGCTGCTGGCGGATGAAGTCCTCGATTTTGCCAGCATCCCCGCCGGGAACATTGCCCCACCGACGGTCACCGGGGGCGGCCCGACGCATCAACTGCAGGGGATCACGACCGACGGCGTGGCGATCCTCGATGTGGAGAAGCTGCTGGCGGATCAACGCCTGATCGTTCAGGGGGAGTAAGGACTTATGCTGCTCGTCGCCTTTGCCATCATCGGCCTGGATGTTAGTAGAACAGGGTGCTGCTGTGACTGAAGCAACGCTTACCACTCAACCGGAAAGTCGCCTGGTCGGGCGCTCCTGGCGGGGCGTGCTGCGTGAGGGGCTGACGATCCTGCTGGCACTGCTCGGCCTGCTGCCGATTGCCACGGTCGTTGTGGCCGTCATCATGATGATCAACACCCTGCGCGATCAATGGACAGCCGCCGGCGATATACCGGCGGAAGCGTTGGACGGGCTGGGCACGCTGACCATACAGGTGCTGCTGGCCGGAATCGTAATCGGCCTGCTGACGCTGATCATCGGCCTGATCATTGGATTCCGGTGGCAGGGGCAGAACCGCCGCCAGCAGCAGGAGTACCTGAACCAGATGCTGCGCTTTGTGCAGCGCATCACGCAGGGCGATCTGACTGCCCGCCTGCAGCCCGCGCTCATGGGCGATCCCGTGCAGGCCCGGCTGGCCCAGGCGCTGAATGCCATGGCTGACGGCATCAACGAGATGACCCGCGAGGTCAAGGATGCCACGCGGGGGCTTTCCGCCGCGGCCATGCAGATTCTCGATGCCACCCGCCGCCAGCTTGATGCCGCCACGCAGCAGGATGATGTCGTGACGCAGACGACGGCCACTGTCAACGAAGTGCGGGCCACGGTGACCGAAACGGCAGAACGGGCGCAGAGTGTCGCGGAGAATGCGCAGGCGTCCATTGAAGTCTCGCGCTCCGGCCAGCAGGCCGTGGCCAACACCATCGAAGGCATGCAGATCATCCGCCGTAAAGTGGAGGATATCGCCGACAACATCCTGATTCTTTCCGAGCACACCCAGCAGATCGGGGAAATCATCGCCACCGTCAACAGCATCGCCGACCAGTCCAAGATGCTGGCGTTGAATGCCAGCGTGGAGGCCGCCCGCGCCGGGGAAGAAGGCAAGGGCTTTGCCGTGGTGGCCATGGAAGTCCGCAACCTGGCCGAGCAAAGCCGGGAGGCCACCGCCCAGGTGCGCGATATCCTCAGCGAGATTCAACGGGCTACGAACGCGGCTGTGATGGTGACCGAGGAAGGCACTAAAGGCGTGGATCAGGGCGTGAAGCTGGTGGATAGAGCCGGGCGTGTGATTCAGGAGCTGGCCAGCACCATCGAGGACAATGCCATGGCCGCCGTGCAGATCGCCGCCAGCACCCGCCAGCAGGCCGTCGGCATGGATCAACTGACCAGCGCCATGCGCACCATCAAAGAAGCCACGGCGGATGCGGCCACCAGCACCATGCAGGTCGAGCGCAACGTGCAGCAGCTCCAGGGTATCGCCGAACATCTCGGCGGCACGCTGGCCCGCTATCGCCTGTAAGCGCCCGGAGGGCTGCGCCGTGCCTCAACCGCCTGACGATCTGCTCAATATCTTCTGGGTGGAAGCCGCCGAATACCTGGAAACGCTGAATCGCATGCTGATGCAGCTTGAGGTTGCGCCGCCGGAGGAAGATCACGCCGCTGATGTGCGCGAGGTCTCCCGCATCGCCCACAGTCTCAAGGGCGCGGCACGTGCCGTCGGGCAGTCCACCATCGAAACGCTGGCGCATCAGATGGAGGAACTTTTCGACGGCGTGCTGGCCGGGGCGCTGACCCTGACTCCCTCTGTC
>JALSTC010000444.1 GCA_026983935.1 Ardenticatenia bacterium | reverse complement strand
CAATCTCCGGCGTTCAAGCGGACCTCTATCTGCCCTCCGCTGGCAGGTCGCAGTGTCACATCCATACGCAGCCCATCCCGTGCAAAACTCGCACGCCCGGCATTCCAGTCAGTCACCTGCACCCACGCCATGCCTTCCAATACCGCCGTCAGCCATTCCACGGTACGCTCCTGCGTAAGAGCAACCGCCTGCGTCACAGGTTCCACACCGTCCCAATCGCGGATGACGTCGCGCAGCAGGCGTCTCTCTGGCCAATCAGGATCGGGGCGAAACACGTGGTAATCAAAGCCGTTCATTGGAATGACCTCGGCTTCTTCATAAGCCTGCATCATGGCATACAGCACAGGGTCCGGATAAAACAGCGCCCGCAGCACCAGCACACTAAACGCCTGATCCTCGATCATGGCGATCAGATTGGATGGATCATAGAGATCGTTGTTATAGAGATTGAGCAGTTGGGTCGGGTTGGTCACAACCGGCTTGCCCGCATGGATGCTGAAAGCCGCGTCTTCACTGATGGCCGGAGCATCGCCCTCCGCCACAATATCTACCAACCGCCAGCCGTTGGCGATATCCTCCGCAGTAGGAATCTGACCGAGCACCGCATAGCCGCGTGTCCAGCCTGCCGAATCATAAAACGCAAAATCGGTATTGGGCATGATGTTCAATGCCGCACTCACCGCACCAAAAACCGCGCCTTCGGTCGGCATATGAAAAACCGCCCCGGCATAAAGCAGGTACAGCAGCGGCACAACCACTCCCGCCACACCAGTCACAAGCTCTCGCCGGGCGGCCAGCAGGCGTCGCAGCGGTGACAGCAGGCGGGACAGGTAATTCTCCGGGAAAGACCAGCCGCCGTTCAACGTGCGAGACGCAAAGATACCGCTCAAGACAGCCGCTGCTGCAATAGCCGTAGCGAAGTAGCTGTCCCCGGCCCCCCACTTCCCTGCCAGCACTGTATTGGCCGTCGCCAACAAAAACCACACGCTGTAAATACTGATGCGATCAAAATAAAGCTCGAAGATAACCATCAGTCCGGCCAGGATGATCAAAACCCCGTGCAGCCCAAACCACTGACGGAACAGGCCCTGGAACTGTCCCGGCACGAATGGATTGACATTGGCGGTGATGATGTTCAGCCACCACTGCCCACCCGTCGCCGCGTCAATCCACAGGAATATACCTCCGGCGATCGCTGCGAAGATCATCCCCCAGACTACGCTCCGCCGCGGACTGTAGATAAACAGGTACAGGAAGACTGCCGCGCAGGTCGCCACCGCCAACTGCTTGGTATAGCCAGCCGCCAGCAGCAGCACGATTCCCATGGCCAGCACACGGCGGCGATGCTTCCGGTCGACGATCAAATGCACGTCGGCCAGCGTAACAACGGCCAGCGTCTCGAACATGACCATGAACAAATGCTGCCGGAAGAGGGGGCCAACATGATAAATATAGTTCGAGGCGAGAAAGGCCAGCCCACTGATCACGGCCACCGTGCGATGCCGTTCGGCGCGGAAAACAGCATAGCCAATCGCCCCGGCGGTGACCAGCGTCCCCAGGAAGCCCAGCAGCCGCCCATACCAGTAGGCCGGGCCAAAGAACCAGACGAACGGCGCGGCGAGAACATGAAACAGCGGTGGATAGTTGGAAGAGTAGAACGGGAAAACCTCAGTATTCTGGTAGGGCCAGCGGAATTGGCTGAACATGATTGTGTCTACCAGTTCGAAGCCCTCCCCCTGATCATAGTCAAAGGGGAAGAGCATCAGATTGACGGCGTACACCACGTAAATCACCAGGTAGGCCAGCAGAGCCAGTACCGCCAGCGCCAGCAGTGCCCGCCTCGCATTGGCCCAGGCACGCGGCACACTGATGGGCTGCGCCGCAGTTGCTGCCGCTCGCACGGGCACAGCCCCTAGGGGAATCAGGCTCAGGCCAACCAATGCTGCGATCGCGCTGATGGTCAATGCCAGCATCTGTGCCGGGCCGATGCCGCTCTGCCGATCAGGGGGAAGCAGGTCGCTGCCCATACGATGCAGCAGATCGGCCAGAGGATCAATACCCAGCAGCAGCAGGACCCCAAGCCCCCCACCCACCAGGAGAATCAGACCCAGATGGCGCTTCGTCAAGGAAAAGTCTTCGTGCCAGATCATAAGCAGTGCTGGCCCTTCCACAGGATCGCCCTTCTAAACGGCGACAGTATACCCTATGCACCCGCCAGCGATCATATTTCCGGTGATACGCCCATACGCGCAACTCCACACGTCACAGTGCGTATAGATCAGTGAATAACCCAATACGGGACACAAGCAGGAGATAACAATGAGCGACGATAGGGAGCGTCTGGATAGACTGAGCAGCACATCATCTGCGGAAGAAGGGGCTGCTGACAACGGCACCCCCATCCCTATTCAGGTGGAAGCCGATCCGGGGAAAGCAGCAGAAGAAGCGTTGCAGCGGGCCGAAGAAGAAACACGCCAGGGGCGTGATATCGTGCGCGAGTACAGGGAAAAATACTATAGGAACGAATCTACTGCACGGCAACGCCTTCATGCAGAAGCGCTGGCAAATCAGCCAGCCAGCCCCGCACGGAAGCGCAAACCTGCCCCTTCATATATGGCTGTTGGCCTGAGCGATGATGAGCGCCTGT
>JALSTC010000443.1 GCA_026983935.1 Ardenticatenia bacterium | reverse complement strand
TGTGTGGGATATGATGTTCCAGATCGGCCAGATCCGCAGGATATGATCTTTGATCTGGATGAGACCCCTAACCTGCGTTTCATGGTAGACACCCGACAGATTCTCGCTATACCGGACGTTGTCAATTACGAGGATTGGGTGAAGATTCCGGGCACCGAATGGATACGCTCCTGGATGGGAATACCGATTCTGTCACGGGCGGAGGAAGTGCTGGGCGTGCTGTCGCTGGACAGCGCCCAAGTTGGGACGTACACGGATGAGCTGCACGACGTGCTGATGTCCTTTGCCAACGCGGCTGCCGTCGCTATTGAGAACGCCCGCCTCTTTGAATCCGAACACCGTCAGCGCGAGATCGCCGAAACGCTGCAAGATATCGCTGTCACACTGATCGGTGAGCTGAAACTCGATGCGATCCTGCCGCGTATTTTGCAGCAGGCCGCACGCCTGCTGCCCTATGACGCCGCCGGCATCTGGCTGGAGGGCAGGGATGGCATGTTTCGGTTGGTGCTTGGCGTGGGTTATGAGCGCTTTGGTGTGGATGAACGCATCAAGGAGCTGGTAATCTCGCCAGACGACGACCTGGTCGTGATGAATCAGATTGATTCAGGCAGTGTGCTGATTCTACCTGATGTGCGCCGCGATGAGCGCTGGGTATTTTTCGAAGGTTTCGAGTGGATACGCTCCTGGGCTGGCGTGGCGATTGTCGTGCAGGGTCAGGTTATCGGGAAGCTGGTCTTTGACCATACCGAACCGGAATTCTACGGCCCACAGCATGAGCCGATTCTACAGGCACTGGCTACACATGTTTCCATCGCCGTTGAAAATGCCAAGCTTTTTGCTGTCACGCAGCAGTATCTGGAGCATATGCTTGCACTGCGGCTGGTCAGCATGGATATGGCGGCCAGCCAGCAGGACCTTGATGCCATCCTGGAGCTGGCAGTGGAACATTTCAACCGCCTTCTGGCGGCTGATGCCTGCGGCGTCTGGCTGTGGGAGCCGGAGGAAGAGGCGCTGATTCTGGGGCCAAATGTGAGCCAGATTGAGGACTATGAGCCTCCGGTTTCCCGGCTGGCAATGGGAGAGGGACTCTCCGGCAGAGCCCTTGCCAAACGGCAGGTGCTTGTCGTGGATGACTACGTGCGGTGGAATGGGGCAGCGGAGCCGTTTGTGACCAGGCCGTTTCATGCCTCCCTGGCAGCCCCCATGCTCTGGCAGGGTGAACCGGTTGGTGTGCTGGTGGCGGTCATGTCGGACCCGGCGAAGCATTTCTCTGAGGATGAGATTCGCTTTGCCGAGCTTTATGCCTCGCACATCGCGCCAATTGTGATCAATGCGCAGTTGTATGCGGAAGTCCAGCGCTATGCCCTGTCGCTTCAGGAGCTGGTAGATGTGCGCACCGCCGAGTTGAACCGTGAGCGCGCCCAGCTTCAGGCCATTCTGGATTCGATGGGTGAAGGGGTAATCTACACCGAAGGGGCGCGGACGCGGTACGTCAACAATGCGCTTGCAGTAATGACCGGGCGCAGCATCGAGGAACTGAGTGGACTTGCGGACATCACCGATATTTCCACACTGGCCGATGACCCGGAGCAGCTTACTGCTTATGTCAATCAGATGAGCCGGGTATTGGCGCTGGGCGGCGTGTGGCGCAGCGACGTTCAACTGCGGCGCAGAGATGGCACGGTGTTCGATGCCAGCGTGACCACGGCGCTGGTCAGTGCGCCGGGAGAAGGGCCTCCCTGTGTGGTTACGCTGGTGCGGGATGTCAGCAGCGAAAAGGCACTGCAGGCGCAGAAAGATCGTTTCATCGCCCACGCCTCCCACGAACTGCGCACGCCGTTGACGAACATCAACACGCGCCTTTATCTGGCACGTCGGCAGCCGGACAAGCTGGGTGAGCATCTGGACGTGATCGCATACGTCACCGACCGGATGAGGGAGCTTGTGGAGAATCTGCTGGATCTCGCGCGGCTGGAGAAGGGGATTGTGCCGCTGGCGCGCCGGGAAGTGATCTTGCAGACGCTGGTCGAGGCGGTGATAGCGGTGCAGCAGGGCGAAGCCGAAGTGAAGGCGATTCACTTGCAGACCGAGATGGTGCCAGAGCCGCTGCAGGCTTTTGTTGACCCGGCGCGCATTGAGCAGGTGCTGACCAACCTGGTGGCCAACGCGATCAACTACACACCGGAACAGGGCAGCGTTACCGTTCGCCTGACGACCAAGCAGGCGGCAGACACACGGTATGCGATCGTGACGGTGGAAGACACAGGGATCGGCATTGCCCCTGATATGCTGCCCCATGTCTTCGAACCGTTCTTCCGTGTAGAAGAAGGTGTTACCGTAGGGGCCGGGCTGGGGCTGACCATTGCGAAGGAGATCGTCGAGCAGCATGGCGGCGAAATGGCGGTGGAGAGCAGTCCCGGTGAAGGCAGTATCTTCATGTTCTCACTGCCGCTGAATGTGTCAACAGCCGGACTGGAGAGAAGAGAACGACGTACCTTTCTTCCTCCGCCAGAATAAATTTTTGGTTATTGGTGATATATATTGTTATATTGGTAACGACTGCCAGTGGGCAGGTGGTTTCTGTATCGTGTAAAGAGGACTCTTTGAGGAGGTTCTGCCGGAATGTATAGCATTGTGCTTACTCTTCACTCTCTCATTCGCTGGATCGTGGTGATCGCCGCCATTGCTGCCGTGGTGGTGGCATTTCGTGGATGGTTTGGCAGGAGAGAGTGGGCACTGTTGGATAATCGTCTGGGGCTGGTGTTCACCATCAGTATGGACGTACAGGTGCTGCTTGGCCTGATTCTCTACATATTTTTGAGTCCGGTGGTTCGGGCTGCCTTTGAAGATTTCGGCGCCGCGATGACCACAACGAATGTGCGGTATTGGGCAGTTGAGCATGTTAGCCTGATGATTCTGGCGCTGATTCTGGCTCATGTCGGACGGGCGCGGGTCAGGCGAGCTGCGGAAGACCTGGCCCGCCATAAAAGCGCGGCCATTTTCTTCGGGCTGGCATTTCTGGTGCTGCTGCTCGCAATTCCCTGGCCGTTTCTACCGTATGGGCGGCCGTTGTTGTAATTCTTCGGGCCGTACAGACCGGGTGCGCTCAGCTTGCTGTCTCTTGCAGCAGGTGCTTCTCCCAGGAATATGCCCGGCATCCTCTGCCGCTGTACAGACTCAAGACTGAAGGCCCACCCGCCATAGCAAGCAGGCGGGCGGCCTTTTGTCGATCCCAATGGCAGCCAGCAGGGCCAGCCTACCAAATTCTGTGCTGTGCGCGGTCATGGCAACCTGCACGATGGCTGATGGGCGCAGAGGTTTTCATCGTGGGGAAGCTGTGTGCTATGATAAGCATATCCGATCGTCTGAAGCAGCAGGCGCACGGGCTGGCACAGCAATGGAGGATTCCAGATGAGCGATATGCAGCATGATGGGGATTTTCTGAATGCCGTCGAGATGGGCGTTGGTAATTGGGCCTGGGGGGATCGCATTTTCTGGGGCGGGCGCCGCCTGTACAGCGATGCCGATTCGCGGGCGGCGTTTGAGGCCAGCGTTGCCGCCGGCATCACGTTTGTGGACACAGCGGAGGTTTATGGCCTGGGGCGTGCAGAGCGGCTGCTGGGGCAGTTCATGCGAGAAAGCGGACAGCAGGTCACGATTGCGACCAAGTTCTACCCGATGCCCTGGCGCTGGGCCAAAGGAGCGATGCGTCGGGCGCTGCGCGGCAGCCTGCGTCGCCTTGGTGTCTCCCGCGTAGACCTGTACCAGATCCATTTCCCTGTGCCGCCGCGCCCGATTGAGTTCTGGGTGGATGCGCTGGCCGACATGGTGCAGGAAGACCTGACGCGGGCGGTTGGAGTCTCTAATTATGACACCGACCAGATGCGCCGGGCTTACGAGGTGCTGGCGAGGCGAGGTGTGACGCTGGCTTCCAATCAGGTCGAATACAGCCTGCTGCACCGCGACCCGGAGCAGAATGGCTTGATGGCTGCCTGTGAGGAGCTGGGCGTGCGCCTGATTGCCTACAGCCCTCTGGCCAAGGGGCTGCTGACGGGTAAATATACGCCGGAGAATCTGCCCACCGGTTTGCGCAAGCGTTCTTTCCGGGAGAAAGCCGGGCGTGTGCAGCCGCTGGTCGCACGTCTGCGTGAAATTGGCGAGGCGCACGGCGGCAAGACTCCGGCGCAGGTGGCTCTCAACTGGACGATCCGCAAGGGCGTGCTTCCGATCCCCGGTGCACGTAATGCGCAGCAGGCCGAGCAGAATGCCGGTGCGCTGGGATGGCATCTGACAGATGAAGAAGTAGCCGTTCTGGATGAAGCCAGCGCGGCGCTGTAATCGGCTGCAGCGGGTAGGGGGGAATCGAAAAAGCGCACGATCGGTGCGCCTTTTTGTGCCCCCATGGAGATTCGAACTCCAGTCTTAGCCTTGAAAGGGCCACGTCCTAGTCCTCTAGACGATGGGGGCAGCCTGCAATCATGGACGGCTGGTAGTTTACCATGCGGCCCGAACCCGGTCAAGAGTAAGTTGGCTGCGCTGGGGCTACTCGGCTGTCCAGCCAGCACGCGGGCCGAAGCGTGTGGTGCCGATCAGGTTGGCGGCCATTTCCGGGTGCAACTGCGGGATCACGACCTGGCGGACCAGCGTTTCCGGTGAGATGTTATCCAGGGCGATCTCGACTGCTGCCTCAACATCGGAGACCAGCCCGGCGAAGAGCACAAGTCCTTTGCCACCCAGTCCATCGGCCAGCCGAATCTCCAGGATGGTGACCTGCGCCCCTTTGACTCCGGCATCCGCTGCATGAATTGCCGCGGGCACGGTGGTTGTCTCAACCACGCCCAGGGCATCTCCGACGAACGACTCGCGCCCGGCGGACAGCCCTCGCACGACTTCCGGATGTACACCGGGCAGATAGACATGATCTTTGAGGGCATCTGGGGCGGTTTCCAGCCCGGCGGCCAGCGCTTCTTCCACTTCTCCGACAGGCCCGCCGATCAGCACCAGGTAGCGTCCTGGCTGGACGGTTCCGGCACGCAGCAGATCCACCTCGGCGCGTTTGACCATGGCATCACCGCTTTGCATACCAGCGGCGATGCTGGTGAATTCCAGCAGGGCGAGCGCCGGTTCGATCACAAGGCGAGAAGACTCAGACTCTGGGGGTTGTGGAGAGACGGTGTCACTCAAGGCAAAGTCACCTTACGGGATTCGGTAGGGCCGGCTGCTGACGTCAGCGTTCGCTCGCCGCGCACCTGTGGCGCAGCAATGATGATAACGCTCAAAGTGCAGGTTGGAAATATCGCTTTTCCCTCCTGTCTGTTCTCCAGCGGCCAACCTCATACGATACGGAAGCTGTCCTTCAGCACGCAGCGGCGCAGACGGCTGAAACTGCGGCAGGTGGTGAGACCTTCACCTGTCGGGCTGGCGATGGTGAACGAGCAGTAGCCTTCGCCCCCATGCCCCACGCCGCTGAAATTCGGCCCGTTCTTGACGAAGATCGAGCAGTCCATCACCCGTGCCATTTTGCTCAGGTGGTCAAGGTGCTTGCTGTGCATGCTGGCCGTGTGCCGGAAGCCGTGTTCACTGGCCCGGGCCAGATCAATGGCTGTATCCACGTCCGGGACGGGGACGATGGGCATGACCGGCATCATCTGCTCCGACCAGACAAGCTGGTGATCCGGCTCGACAACAGCGATGACCAGCCGCACTTCGTCGCCGACCTTGATGCCGATTTCTCTCAGCAGAACGCTGGCATTCTTGCCAATGAAATCGTGATTCATGGCGGCTGGTTTGCCCGGCCCACGATCCTCGGTGATGATCGATTTCATCAGGCGGCGAAGCTGCCAGCCGGTGATCAGATAGGCCCCGTATTCGGTCATGGCCTCGACCAGCGCATCGGCGACACTTTCCACTACAATGGTGGTCTTTTCGTCCACGCAGATGATATTGTTGTCGAAGCTGGCGCCGCGCACGATGTCACGGGCGGCCTGTTCGATGTCGGCCGTTTCGTCCACGACAGCAGGGGGATTGCCCGGCCCGGCGCAGACTGCCCGCTTGCCGCTGCGCATGGCCTCCCGCACGACACCGCCGCCGCCGGTAACCGAAAGCAGACGCACGCCTTTATGCCGCATCAGGGCCTGTGCGCTCTGGATCGTGGGTTCTGCGGTGGCGGTCAGCAGATTGGGGGGGCCGCCGACGCTTTGAATGGCGCGGTTGAGCACCTGGATGGTGTAGGCGCTGCAGGCCTTTGCCCCGGGATGCGCATTGAAAACGACGCTGTTGCCCGCGCTGATCATGCTGATGCTGTTGTTGATGATGCTGCTGGTGGGATTGGTGCTGGGCGTGATGGAGGCAATGACGCCGTAAGGGGCGAACTCGGTGATGGTCAGGCCGTGATCGCCGCTCCATGCCTCAGTGGTCAGGTATTCCGGGCCGGGCGTCTTGTTGGCGTTGAGCAGGTTTTTCTCTACTTTGTCCTCGACCCGGCCCATACCGGTTTCTTCATGGGCCATCTGGGCCAGCACAAGGGCATGTTCGCGCCCGGCGCGGCGCATGGCTTCCACGATGTCATAGCGCAGGTCAAGCGGCATGGCGGCAAATTCGCGCTGAGCCTGAGCAGCAGCGGCAACGGCAGAGTCCACATCGCCAAAGATACCATCGCCCATGCGCAGCGACTTACCGACGATGGGTGTTGGTGCAACTTTGGGGCCGATTTCGCTCTTGACCTGCTTGATAATGGCGCTGATGCGGTTTTCATCTATTGGGGTCATAGGGTAGCCTCAATTATGCTGGACTGCTGCTCGTTTCTGCGCCGGGCAGGCGCAGGCAGAAGGTGGTCGTGCTGCCGGTCGGATCACTGCGGACGGTCAGGTCGCCATCCATGCGCCGCGCGGCTGTGCGGCTGAAGGGCAGGCCCATCGCCACGCTGGTACGGCTGCCCTGCTGCCGCGCTTCCCACTGGATGGCACGCTCAAAAATGGAATCCTGATATGCCGGCATGATGGGGCGTCCGTGGTCAACCAGTTCCAGTATCACGTACCGACCTTCGGCGTATAGCGTAAGTATGACACGATCATCGGTATGGGCAAATTTTAGTGTGTTGTCCAGCAGCGCATTACAGATGCGGGCGGTCATATCACGGTCACCGATCACATCCGGCAGCGAATCGGGAGCCTGCACCGTGACAGTGATGCTCTTCTGCGCGATGGCAACGCCGTTCTGTTCCACGACCTCGCGGGCAAGCGCGGCCAGATCGAAGCGCTCCCGCTTAAGTGGAAATGCGTCAACTTCAAGCTTCGCCAGATCGATCATGTCATTGATGAGTGTCAGCAAGCGGTGGCTTGCCAGCAGGGCGTTATCGATCAAATGAAGCTCATACTCGGCTTCGGTGTCATTCTCGTGCAGCCGGTCCTGGGTATATTCTTTCAGAAGCTCCAGGCTGCTGGCAATGATGGTGACCGGACTTTTCAGATCATGGCTGAGCAGATCAGCATTGCCAAGGACATCCACCGGATTACCGCCGAGGATCAGATCGGGTGTGTGGGCCAGGAAGTCCTCCAGGCTGGGGAGCCGTGCATTCCCGACCTGCATAGTGCGCAGCCGTGTGCGGACTTCCACCCAGTCTAATGGGGCGCTCAGCAGTTCGTCCGCGCCTGCTTCCAGCGCGGCAAGCCGCTGCCTGGCGGTGCGGGCTGTGACCAGCAGCTTTACCGCTACGGTCGTGGGATCCGTGCGCAGCCAGTGGCAGAGTGACAGGTCGGACGCAGATTGGATGTCAGTATCCAGAATCAGCGCAACCGGCGGAGCCTGGCGGGCCTGTTGCAGTGCGTCTTCAACTGTGGTGACTGCCAGCAGCTCATAGCCGTCTTCCCGCAGCGCACTGCGCAGTGCGGACAGGGACTGTTCGTCCGCCCGACTCATGAGCAGCACACTGCCGCTCATGGCTCGCCTCCTAGGACTTCGTAAACCATGACGGTCATCTCACGCCCACGGATAGATTTTTCACCCAGGGGGCGGGCGGTAACATGCGATTTGATGTGCTCGTATGTTTCTTCGCTGATCAAAATCTGGCCGTTGTCGCTGATCTCCTGCAGGCGGCTGGCGATATTTACCGCGTCACCGATGGCAGTGAAGTCCATCAATTCCGGTGTGCCGACATTGCCGACCACGGCTTCGCCTGCATGGATGCCAAAGTTGACATTCAGACGGCAGAACGGGTCAAAGCGTTTGTGAAACTCCGGCAGCACACGCTGGATATTGATCGCGGTGCGGACGGCCCGCAGGGTATGGTCGGGCTGGGGCAGCGGTGTGTTGTAAAGGGCCATCACGCCGTCCCCCAGGAATTTGTCAATCGTGCCTTCCTCGCGCTTGATGTGCTCGACCAGCAGGTAATGATACTGGTTGAGCACGTCAAGCAGGTGTTCCGGCGCGAGGCGCTCTGACATCGCGGAGAAGCCCTGCAGGTCAGCGAACAGAACGGTCACCTGCTGCAACTGCCCGCCTAGCTGTACCATGCCCGGATTGTCCAGCAGCCGCCGCACGACCTGTGGAGGAACAAAGCGCTCAAAGGTTTTGCGGATGCGCTCCTGTGTGGCACGCAGTTCGTCGGTGTTCCGCTTGACCCGCAGATGAGCATCAATGCGGGCGACCAATTCGCGGGGATTGTAGGGTTTGATGATGTAATCGTCAGCGCCCACGCTCAGCCCCTTGACCCGGCTGTTGACGTCACCGAGCGCCGTGAGCATCAGAATCGGAATCTGTCTGGTCGCGTTGTCGGCCTTCAGCCGGGAGCACACTTCAAAGCCGTCCAGCCCCGGCATGTTAATGTCGAGCAGAATCAGGTCGGGCATTGACTGGAAGACCAGAGTCAGCGCTTCCTGGCCGTCGCGGGCAAAAATGGCCTCATACCCCTGACCCCTCAGGATGTCTTCTAATAGCTGCCTGTTGCCCGGATTATCTTCTGCAACCAGGACCTTCAACGTGTCACTCCGCCGAATCACTCAGATAATGCAGGATTTTGTTCTGCAGTTCACGCAGGTCAATCGGTTTGGAGATATAGTCGTCACACCCCGCTTCCAGCGCCTTTTCACGGTCGCCGACCATAGCGTGGGCGGTCAGCGCAATGATCGGGATATGGGCAAGGTCGGGGTTCGCCTTGATGGCCCGTGTGGCCGTCCAGCCGTCCATCTGCGGCAGTGAAAGGTCCATCAGGATCAAATCCGGATGCTCCTCGGCGGCTTTGTCTACGCCCTGCTGGCCATCAACCGCTTCAATGACGGTGAATTCCATGGCCAGCAGGATATCTGTGACCAGAGTGCGATTATCAGGGTTATCTTCCACAATGAGAATACGTGGGCTGCTCATCAGTTGCTGCGACTCCTTGGCTTCAGCCTGTAAGTAATTCCGGGCTGCGCGGCCTGGCTGCACCAAATCAGTGCACCGCTGGCTGGGACTTTGCAATGTTCCGGTGCCATGTCCTGACGCATGCAAAGCAGATAATGCGCTCAGCAGTGCCTGTTGGCGTCTTTCACAAGGATAAGCGATTCATGGTTTTCTGCCAAGAATCACGCGGGTACTCCTCAAGAAGCACCCGTACTGGCTGGCGTTTTTAAATTACCCTGGCCGACAATGTCCTGAGCAATTTTAGGCTGAATGCCTGCATTATTCAATGCCCCTGACAACCAGGCAAACGGGCATTGCGTGGCCTTTGTCCGGTTCTTGTGGCCTTTTTGGTCAAATGGCGAAAACGATCGGCACCCGCTGGTGCTTTTAAAGGTTGGCGTTTTGAGAATATGACGGCTTCCCGATGGACTGATCCAGGTGCACGAGGCAGGTCATAATTCGTTTCGGGGGCACATCAATCTGAAACGCACCGGCATCATCAGGCAGAACGGACGCTCCTGCTGGTTGTTCCAGCAGGTTGGTAAAGACGAGATGATGTGCTTGCAGCCCCAAGGTCAGCCGGCCAGATATCGGGTGATCGCTGCTGTTATAAAATCGGATGACGATACCGTCTCCCGATTCCGGATGCATCCGATGATGCGGCGGCGCTGTCGGCGGCAGGGAGCGTGAGATGGAATGTTGTGCCTGCGCCGACTTCGCTTTCTACCGTAATCTGCCCGCCGTGCATCTCAACCAGCCGCCGTGTGATGGCCAGACCCAGGCCGGTTCCCTGGTACTGCCGGGTTGCGCTTTCGTCAACCTGGCGGAATTCCTCAAAGACCACGTCAAGTTTGTCCTCCGGAATACCGATGCCAGTGTCACTTACCTGGAAGTGCACCACACCATCGGCTGACGTGCCGCCAGCATGAATGGTAATCGTGCCCTCAGAGGTGAATTTGATGGCATTGGCAAGCAGGTTGACAAAGATCTGCCGGATGCGTGTTTCGTCAGCCATAATTGGGGGCGCACCGGCAAAGTCGCGGCGGATAGTGAGGTCTTTATCCTGAGCCAGCGGCTCCATTGTGGCCAGCACACTCTCCAGCAGTTCAGGTGTATCGAGGCGGGTCGTGTTGAGCACCATCTGCCCGGCCTCAATCTTACTCAAGTCAAGGATGTCGTTGATCAGACCCAGCAGGTGCTGGCCATTGTGAATGACGCGGATCAGTCGATCATGCTGGCGTTCGGTGACCGGTCCGTAAAGACCCTCGGCAATCAAATTGGTATAGCCGATGATCGAGTTGAGGGGCGTGCGCAGTTCGTGGCTCATGTTAGCCAGAAACTGGCTCTTGAGGCGGTTGGCTTCCGCCAGTTCGCGGTTAAGCCTGGCCAGCGGATTGAAGAGCTGGTGACGCAGAATGATATATCCCATCCACAGGGATGCGATGGCCAGCAGGACAGCATTCAGGGGCAGGGGTAAGAATGGTCGCAGGGTCAGGGAGACAGTCCCTCCCAGAATCAGGGCCACCGCAGGCCAGAGCAGCCTGGCCAGAGGCTCCTTTGCCCGGTACAGCACGAGAATGATCAGAAACAGATAGAGCAGGTGAGCGATGATCACCGGCGCAAAGAGCGGCCCCGCCCTATAGCTGAAGCCACCGCTGTTGTCCGGCAGGGGGTAAACGCCGGCGAAAACCAGATTGCTGAAAATAGCCAGAATGGAGAGTGCATTGGCCACGACATCCAGTATTTTCACGCCCCTGGCTGCCCGCCCGCGCAGTTCGGCGAAATCCGCCGCAAAGAAGAAAAGCAGGGTCACAAAGAGGATATAGAAGATAATCGTCAGTTCGTAAACCGGTTTAGGCTCAAGCTCCAGCGGCTGCAGGAAGCGCCCGAAAATATTGAGCAGGCTATAGGCACTCAGGCAGAGCATCATCAGGGCGAAAATCTGGTTGCTTCGCAGGCGGGGAGCCTGCCATAAGACGAGCATCAGCAGCGCAGTGCTGATGACCGCATTGATGCTGTGGCCGATGATAACGATAATGGTTTGCGGCGACAGGATCATGGTGCACTCCGGGATATTCTGGTTGTCAGTGCGATGGCCCAGGATGTCTGGGCGCGGTGTCGGTCATTGTAGATTGGCAGACCGGAGGCTGGCAAGCGGCCTGTCAGTGGAGTACCCTGGCGATTGTATTCAGCAGATCGCTGCGTGCCAGAACCTGTTTCTTGATGATGGCGGCGATGTGCCCGCTGAGTGCGGCCTCTTCTTCCGGGCTGAGTTCCTTTGCGCTGAGAATCGCCACGGGCAGGTCATGCAGTCCGAGGGTCTCACGTATGATATTGAGCACATCAAAGCCGTTGACCTGGGGCATCGTCAGGTCAAGGAGCACCAGGCTGGCCCGGTGCTCCTTGAGCCAGTCAACGGCCTGCTGTCCCCCGTCGCATACTTCAACCGGTAGACCTGCCGACAGTAATATGGTGCTGATGATCTCGCGATCATCGGGCTGATCGTCCACAACCAGGATGGGATGTGTGATCTTTGGCTGCCGGATGCGTTCGATGACATTCAGCAGCACGTCGCGGCGGACCGGTTTGCTGATGTGTGCCAGAAGACCTGACGCGAGGCTCATGGGGCGCTGGTCAATGATGCTGACGATCACGATCGGGGTGGATGCCGTGAGCGGGTCTTCGCGCAGATGCTCAATGACTTCCCAGCCATTCATTCCCGGCATGAGGATATCAGTGGTGATCACATCAGGCTGAAGCTCGCGGGCAAGCCGGATGCCGGTTTTCCC
>JALSTC010000442.1 GCA_026983935.1 Ardenticatenia bacterium | reverse complement strand
CAGGCCCACTGACGATTTCTTCCCCATTGATTTCTACGCGGTCAGCCCGGAGTTCCGGCTGCCAGCTAACTGTGGTGCGGGTGTTCAGTTCTGCCAGGTTGAATGAAATTGAAGGGGATGCAGGCAGCCGAAGATCGTCATCAATATTGCCCCAGTACTTGATCAGCGCGATATTGGGTGATGCTGTAGCAGTGGCCGTGTGCGCAGACATTGTTGAACGTAATCCCTCTATAGCGGCTGTAAAAAGGTCTAGCCTCCCGGTGCGGGCTGCGGCAGTCCGATTGAGAACTCAACCTCATTGGAGCGCAGTTCTTGTGTGGTATAAACGCCCTGGTCCGGAAAGATCGGTGTGGCCGTGGCTCCGGGAGGAACGATAATCTCCCCACGGAAAAAATTGCGGTAGATGGCACGCATGCTGTAAGAACCCGCAGTCAATCCGGCGCTGTTGACGCGGGTTGCGCTGAATGTGATCTGTTCGGTGCAGCGCTGACGAGGGCCAAGAACGTGCAGCACTTCCGGTGGAAATTGTGTGCGCTGGGGGTTGGGAGGGCGGACGGTTGGCGGTTCCCCCAGCAGTGCGCGATCTGGGAGGCGCAATATCTGAAAGCTCAATCCCGGCGCGCCGTCATCCCGCAGCAGTGCTTCTTCCGGCACGAAAAAGAGCGTGATTGCCCCGACGCCGGTATTGATGAACGTGACGTTGACGGTCAGAGGTTCTCCGGGGTTGATGCTGCTGCGCTGCAGGGCGATTTCCAACCGCAGCGCTCCCTCAGATCGTGCGGAGAGATAGGACTGGTTATTACCCCCGGGGATTGGATGCGCCAGCGAACTGCACGGGATGCCAAAGCGACCGCCCGGAATCACGCGCGGCAGCAAAATAATCAACAGCAGCACAAAAGCAAAGACGACGATTGTCAGGTTAGTGTTGCTGGTGTCCGAGATCAGGTCTCTCGCTCGTTGCACTTTGTTCGCTTTCTAGCCATGCGCGGATGAATTCTATAATAGACCGAGTTGCATTTTCTGTCATCTGGAACCAATGGGCATCGCGATTGTATTTGCGAAACCACGTTTCCTGGCGGCGGGCGAAGTCGCGGGTTGCCCGTTGTATGGCGGCCACCGCTTCTTCCAACGTGATTTCGCCAGCCAGATAACCGCTTAGCTGCGCATAACCCAGGCCGCTCATTGCAGGCAGACGGCGGTCATAGCCTGCTTCTAACAGACCGCGGACCTCTTCCAGCAGGCCGCTCCGCATCATCTGTGCGATCCGCGCATCGATGCGGGCATACAATTCGGCGCGGGGCCGGGTCAGCCCGATCTGCAGAATCCTGTAGGGCGGCGGTGTTTTCCGCTGCAGTTCACTGATTGGCCTGCCTGATTCCAGGCACACCTCCAGCGCACGGATGACACGGCGGATATTGTGGGGGTGTATCCTGGCCGCGGCTTTTGGATCATGCTGACGCAGCCAGTGGTGAAGCGCCTGTGCGCCGTGTGTACTGGCGTAGTGTTCCAGCCTTTCGCGTAACGCCGGATTCGGCGGAATTTCTGGAATACCCCAGCCTTCAATGACCGCGCTGATGTACTGCCCTGTGCCGCCAACAAGCAGCGGCAGCCGCCCGCGTGCCAGAATATCATCTATGGCGGCATAGGCCAGTTCCTGGTAGCGCGCCAGTGAGAGCACTTCATCCGGCGCGACAACGTCGAGCAAATGGTGAGGCACAAGGGCACGCTGTGTTGGTGTCGGTTTGGCTGCGCCGATGTCCATGCCGCGGTAAACCAGCCGACTATCTGCGCTGACGATCTCTCCCCGGAACTGCTGCGCCACGGTGATAGCCAGATCGGTTTTGCCGCTTGCGGTTGGCCCCAGGATGACAATCAGTGGGCCACGCTCTTTACCAGCCGACGGCATCATGGATGATCTCAATCTGCGGCCCCTGGGATGTCAGCGCGATGACGACCAGATCAATGCGCCACAGGACGTTTTCCATGTCATGGGCATCAAGATATGCTTCAGCGGCGGCAATCATGCTCGCTTGTTTGCGCGGCGTGACGCTCTCAACAGCGGTGTCCGTATTGGGGGCGTGCCGCGTGCGCACCTCGACGAATACCCACTCCCCGCCGTCGTGGGCAATGATATCTATTTCTCCCGCCGGGCAGCGCCAGTTTCTGGCCGTTATGGTGTATCCTCGCTCGGTCAGATATTGTGCCGCCAGTGTCTCGCCGTACTGCCCGGTTGATTGTTGTGGTGTTGGCATGGGTATGCTCTGAATTGATGTGACTGGTTGATGATGCTGTTTCTAACCCGGTTTGATGGAGTTTGCAAGAGTGTTGCATTGTGTTCTCAGGTCGTGCTACAATTTTTCCGTCTTGATTCATGGCAGATCAGTGCGTGGAGCCAGAACATGTCCATCTCAACAGTACTAAAGCAGGCCGACATCTTTTACGAATTCACCACGCCACAGTTGGAACTGGTGGCCTCAATCTGTGAGGAGAAGCATTACCAGACGGGTGATGTGGTCTTCGAAGAAAACAGTCGGGGGGATGAGCTTTATGTGATTGCTAATGGCGAGGTGGAAATTCAGGTGAATCCTGCACTGATCGGTGAGGAAAGCGCTGGTGGGCCGCAGACAATTGCCACCCTGCGCCGGGGG
>JALSTC010000441.1 GCA_026983935.1 Ardenticatenia bacterium | reverse complement strand
GCCGGGTCGGGGATGGCCGTGGTTCCGGTGATGTGGGGGGGGCTGTCTGAGGCCTGGGTGGCGGTACGTGCTGCTCCCGCGCGGCGCGTTTGCGGGCGGCCAGCGAGGAAGCCGCCGCCGACCGCACGGGTTCCGGGCGTTCTGGCTGCGGACGGGCCGGGGTGGGCTGCTGACGCTCATCATCTGGCAGGACGGCGTTGCCCGGAGCGGGGGTTTCCGCCGGAGTCGGTAGTTCGCTGCGCACGCGCTGTTTGACGCCAATCAAGCGGCTGACCTGCTCCGCTCGCGAGAGGTCAACCTCGCTGCCTTCCAACCCCAGCCTGGCCATGATCCAGGCTCGCAGTCGGCGCATGTCGCTGGCCGTGATGATCAGGCGTCGCACGCCCACATCAA
Source organism: Ardenticatenia bacterium (assembly GCA_026983935.1). Taxonomy (GTDB): domain Bacteria; phylum Chloroflexota; class Anaerolineae; order Aggregatilineales; family Ch27; genus JALSTC01. The sequence goes on along the minus strand of JALSTC010000441.1, from coordinate 2,255 downwards.
ACGGCAGCAGGACGGTCGCCAGTAAAAGCAGGATGGGCCAGAGCGGCGTGGCGGCACTCCGGGCGCTCAGATTGTGGAGGAAGACGTCCTGTGGGCGGTCTACCAGCGGACCGCCGCCAGTCAGGTTTGCCAGATCATTGAGCAGTTCGAGGTTGACCCCTTCTTCCGGCAGGCGGTATTCAGGCGAATAAGTCAGCACCCAGCCGGTGGTCTGGGCGACGGTCACGTCCTGTGATGCGGCATCTCCCGGCAGCGGCTGCCCGGAAACCCGGATGAAATACGCGCCTTCTTCGCCCGGCTCAAAAACGGCTTCGTAGCGGCCCGGCGCTACCTGGAAAAGTTCCAGAGTTTGCGGTTCCAGGTCGGGATTGACGATGGCCGCGTCCAGCAGCAGGCCGTTGAGAAAATCCCCCGCACTGTCGCGGGCATCCACGATCAGGACGGCCTGCTCGCCGCGCTGTTCGACGCGGGTTTCCAGACTGCTGTTAGCCCCTTCCGTGATCGTCCAGCGCACCATCTGGCTGAAGAAGCGCGGGTAGTCCTCCCAGGTGACCCAGTTGACCGCCCAGCGGCTTGTGGCGTCACTCGTCCAGGCGACGGAGCGGCCCAGCCCGAACTGCCAGGCAGCCAGAATGGGATCGTTGTTGGGTTCCGGGCCGCGCAGCAGCACCTGCGCGGTATCTTTGGGCGTTGTGGCCACGTAGCCCAGCAGGCTCGGCACACGGCGGATGCCGCTCAGGATCGGATGCTGGCCGCTCTGTGTGGGGAAGAATTCCTCCTCCACAATGTAGGAGCGCGTCGCCAGCACAGTTTCCGCGGTGAAAATAGTCGGGATGGTGCTCACGTCGCGGGCAAAGTGGAAGTTGCCCTGCCCGATGTCGGCCACATCTTGCAGGAAGGGCGCGTAGCCTTCACCAATGGCAACGACAGAGGTTGTGGCTCCGTATTCAATGCGCATCCGTTCGACCAGCTCCGGGATGCCCCGTGGGTTCGCGCCGCCATCCGTCAGCAGGATGATGTGTTTCAGGGTGGAGGGGTCTTCCGGCAGGTAGTCTGCTGCAGCCTGCAGCCCGGCGAGAATGTCTGTCCCGCCGCCGGGGCGCAGCGTGGCGACCATCTCCTGCAGAAAGCCGCGGTCTTCCACCTGCGTGACCTCAATAATCCACGAGGCCCGGCTGTCAAAGCCCACGACGCCCACGCGATCAACCGGATTCAGCAGATCGAGGGAGCGGATGATCGCTTCCTTGGCCAGGTCGAGGTTGGTGAAGCCGCTGGGGCCAACTGCCGCCATCGAGCCGGAAGTGTCAATCACGAACAGCAGCGTCAGCGCGGGCAGGCGCTCCTGGTCGCGGAGCTGCATTTCGACCGGCAGCGTATCTTCCAGTGGAGTGCGGTAGTACCCGCCCACGCCATAGCTCCGGTCGCCGCCGATCACGACCAGCCCGCCGCCCAGATCGCGCACATAGGAGCGCAGCACCTCCATGCGCAGCGGTGACAGGCTCGCGGCGGGCACATTGACCAGAATCACACTGGCGTAGGCGCTCAGCGGCGCAAGCCCGATAGGCAGTTCATCCGGGGAAGCCACGTCAATATCCAGACCGAGTTCTTGCAGGGCGGGCAGCAGGTGGCTGGTATCTTCCTGCCCCGCCTCCCCCTCCTGTGCGACCAGCAGCACGCGCGGCGGTCCGCTGATCTCGGTGAAGGCGGACAGGCGGTTGTTCTGGTAAAAGCCATCGGCCCCGGCGTCCACCGGTTCGACCTGCACGCGGATGTCACTGAAGCCAGTGTTGGGGAAACCGGCGGGCAGGGTGAAAACGTAGCTGTTCTCGCCCTGCCGCAGTTCAACCTGACCACGGGCAATGGTCTGGCCGCCTGCCAGCAGGGTCACCACTGCTTCAGTATCGGTTTCGCTGGTGATGGTGTAGCTGACTTCAAACGGCTCATCCACATTCAGGCGGGTGGGCACGCGCACGTCGGTGACGGCAATTTCCGGGGCAGGCTGCCGTCGGAAGGGTACAAAGTCAATCTGCACGCCGGAGGCAGCGGCCAGCCGTGCCGCTTCGTAGGCATCGCCGACGGTGACCACGCCATCGCTGAGGATGACCATCCGCCGGGCGGCGTCCGCAGGGAAGAGCGCCGTCCCCAGCCGAATCGCTTCTGCCAGATCGGTGTTGATTGTTGTTGGCGTGGAGCCGATCGGGCCCAGTTCTGTGCCGGGCAGCATGGGCCTTTCCACCAGCGCATTGCCGCCGAAG
>JALSTC010000440.1 GCA_026983935.1 Ardenticatenia bacterium | reverse complement strand
TACCCAACGTTTACCAACCCAGCATCTCGCATCAGTTCGGCCAGTTCTTCAGGTGTTCTAAAAGCCTGCGTGCTGCTTGGAAGATATTCATATGCATCAGGCACTCCGGCAATCACTTTTCCCATCAATGGAATGACATAACGCAAATGAAATTCAATGAAGGGACGGAAGAGATTGTGGGGTGGGGGAGTGGTATCCAGCGCAACCACAGCGCCCCCGGGACGTACGACCCTGACCTGTTCTCGCAACCCACGTGCCAGATCAACCAGGTTGCGCAGCAGATACCCGGATACAACTGCATCAAAAGAAGCAGATGGGAACGGCAATGACAGCGCATCCGCCTGACACCACAGAACATCACCGCCCAGCGGTCGTGCTTTTCCCACCTGCATCATCGGAAGTGAAAAATCGGCACCCACCACGGTCAGCGACGGCTCCGCCTGCCGTGCCGTAAATGCGATATCTCCAGTTCCCGTCGCCAGGTCCAGCACCCGATCCCCGGCATTAATGGATGCTTTCTCAACGACGAAGCGCCGCCAGCGCATATCCTGCCCAAAAGTCATCAGGCGATTCATCAAATCATACCGCCGGGAGATGCGGCCAAACATGTCCTGTATATATTGAGCGCGGGCATTGTCATCCTGCAAGTGCATCTGTCAGCTCTATTCTGTGTTTCGCCATCGGCTGAATCGCCGCTCCAATGCATCAATGATGAAGTACAACGACAGCCCCAGTATCCCCATTGCCATGATACCAGCATACATTTCAGGATATCGCAGGGCCTGCCAGGTGCGCACAACAATATAATAACCCAGTCCATTGCGGGTGGCATACGTTTCTGCGATAAACAGCACGGCAACAGCCGTTCCCACGGAAATGCGCAGCGCCGTCAGCACTGCAGGGATTGAGGCCGGGATGTACACGAAACGAAATAACGCCCGTCGTCCTGCTCCCAGACTGCGCACAGAGAGAATCAGCTCAGGACGCAGATTAGCAGCCTCATCCCGCACCACAATCAAAATCTGGAAGAACAAGATCAACGCGATCAGAAATATCTTCGAGGCATCACCAGAGCCAAACAGCACCAGAATGACCGGCAGGAAAACAATCTTAGGAATAGGGTGCACGATGCCCAGCAAAGGGGAAAAGGCCTCGTTCAGCGCTTTCACCTGCCCAAGTCCCAATCCTGCAGGCACAGCCAGCACCACGGCAGCCAGAATCGCCGCCAACACCCGGTATGCACTGACCACAAAGTGTTGCCCAAGTTCTCCCAGCGGAAGAGGCAACGCAGATGGCGTCTGAGAATCCGCAACAAAGAACTTCTCCACAAACACAGGGATTACCTGCCAGGGATAAGGCATAATGTCGCGATTGATCAGCAGTGCCGTCAGTGTCCAGCCTGAAAGAAAGATCGCCAGTCCAAGAAACAGGCTTCGCCACGTCCAGCGCATTAGATCGCCAAACCCATCATCTGACGCAGTTGCTCACATACTGCCAGATATGCGGATGAACTGCGAAAACCCTGTGTCAAGGCATCGGGATTGCTGACAGTGTGGGGCTTCTTATTTGGGGGCGGATGCAGAACCAGAATTCGCCGTCCCATGAATACAGCCTCTTCAATGCTGTGCGTGACAATTACGACGGCTATGCCTGTTTCCTGGTAAAGCTCGGCAACCACATTCTGCAGGTTTTCTCTGGTCAAAGCATCCAGCGACGAAAACGGTTCATCCATAAGTAAGACATCTGGTTCTAAGACAAGCGTACGGGCAATAGCCGTACGCTGTCGCTGCCCACCAGAAACCTGGCCGGGATATTTGTCTGCCAGTTCGGCTATCCCAAGGCGGCGCATCCACTTATCAACCAGGTGATCAGCATTGCTCACCCGATAATCACGCGGCACATGTTTGCCGTCAGGACCGTAGAAACGGCGAATCCGCAGGCCAAGCGCGACATTCTGGCGCAGCGTGGCCCAGGGCAGCAGTCCATAATCTTGAAGGATCAACCCTGTTTCTGGGCGCGGTCGATAAACTCGTTGTCCGCCGACAAGCACCTGCCCTCTTGTTGGCTGACGAAGACCGGCCAACAGGTAAAGAAAAGTGGTCTTACCGCATCCTGAAGGCCCGATGATGGCCCACGATTCTCCCTTCGCAGCCTGCCAGGAGAAATTCTCAAAGACAGGTGCTTCCGGCTGACTGTAGTGAAACGTCAGGTTAACAACCTCTATCATAGCATCCGGTATTCTGATCTGGGGTCACTGGCAATGTCTATGCTGTGTCATAAACACATCTTATACCTGCCATTGCCTCAGTCCGGTAGAAAACTGGCGTCCACGCTGTCATTGTAAGCCGCGGTCTGATCAATAATCCCTCTGCCAAGCAGCCAGTCATTCACATCATTCCAGACGGCCTCGCTGGTGATCTCATTTACCGGAAACGGCGGAATGATATAGGTATCGCGCACACTTTCCGGAACTGTGGTGTTTTCCAGCCACAGGTCGCGGAAATCGTCCGGGTTGGCGTTCAATGCATCAACAGCGCGATACCAGGCTCGCAAGAATGCGCGTACCATGTCTGGATGCTCCTCCAACACATCAATACTGAAGCTCAAGACGCTCTGGCTGTACTGCTCATCAGCAACTGCCGTGTCGTCC
>JALSTC010000439.1 GCA_026983935.1 Ardenticatenia bacterium | reverse complement strand
GCGCCGGGCTGGGCCTGTGTAATGTCCATGCCTGGCAGCTTGCACGGCACGGCGGTGCTCTGCTGAACATCGCCGTTTACTACCGGGGCGTGCTGGATCAACTGCTGGACGTGCTGGACGGTGCATCTGACGGCCCCGTGCGCAGTGGATTGGGGCGGATGCTGGGGAGCAGTGGCTCATCATCTCTGGCCGACCGTCTGCAGCCCACGGATTCGTGCATGGCCTGCCAGGCGCAGGATCATGCCGATCAGCTTTATGTGCGCGTCATAGCCGAGCATATCACCGACTCGCGGCTGAGCGAGGCTTACCGGGCATCGCACGGCCTGTGCCTGCCGCACTTCCGGCAGACCCTTGCCGCGGCACGTACACCCGCCGCTCGCAAGCTGCTGATTGCCTTGCAGCGCGATATCTGGGAGCGTCTGCTGGCCGATCTGGATACCTTCAAAGAAATGCATGACTACCACCACACTGGCGAGCGTATGGGCGCAGAAGGGGATAGCTGGCTGCGCGTCCTTCGTGGGCTGGCGGGAGAACAGGGCGCTTTTGGCCTCGATTCGGAGGGCGGGTAGACCGGCAGCGGGCAGGCGCACAATTGGGATAGCTTTGCTAAACTGTAGGGTAGTGGTGATCGCAGTATATGGGGTAATCTGATCGGGGCGAATTTCTGGGTGGCCCATAGTTGCGCCCGCTGTTTGCCGGGAGGTGAACTGCTTTGAGTCGTGCGTGGCACAGTCTGTACCTGCCGTTTGACGATGCGCGGGCCGCTGCAGATGCGCTGGTCGGGGCGCTCACCGCCTGTGGGTATGAGCGCTACGATCCGTTTCCCGGTGGCACGGGACTGGCTCCCGCCTGGAAGCAGCGTGTGCGGCATTTTGTTGCGCCATCGAGAAGCGGATGGGTGCGTATTCTGGGCGAGCCGGAGCCTGCAGCGCTGCCGCTGCTGGCAGCGGCGCTGGGCGTGCCGCTGCTTCATGCCTGGCTTGTGGATGACGAATCCGGGCTGACGGTCTGGACAGCGGCGGGGCGGGACGATTCACCGGCGGCGTTCGCGGCCTGGCTGCGTGACGGCTGCACGCCGGACGTCTTCCAGCGTGCGCTGGCCGGGCAGGGGCCTGCACCTGCCGCGCCGAAAGCAGCGGATAGCCTGGGCGTGCCGCTGCCGGATGATGTGCAGGCGCTGGCCGATTTGGTTGACATGGATCAGGCGGGGCAGATGATGTCGCGGCTGACCCGTTCGCTGTTTGGCAGGCTGGGTGACCGGGCGGATGCCATGCAGGAAGAAGCACGGGCCATGCTGAGCGGCGAGCCGATCTGGGAAACGGCGGCAGGGCGGCGGCTGCGGGCGGCAGTGGCCTGCCTGCGTGTGCCGGAGGACTGGCAGCAGCCGGATGAAGGCGACCTGCGGGCTGCGTACCAGGTGGCCCGGTCGCGGAAGCACAATCCGCGCGGCCTGCGCCTGCCGGGTGATGACGCGGCGCTGGCGCGGGTGCCCGATGCGCTGGCCTACCTTCCCGTTTACGCCGGGCGGCGCGGCTGATCACTGTGCAGCCAAAATTGATAAATTCTCCATTGTATTTTTGAGGGGGTTCATGTCGGCGAAAGACCGTGATCGGTGGGATAAGATTTACTATGAGCGGGCGCTGCAGGCTTACCCTCCACCGGATGCGTTACTGGTGGCCTACGCGCCCCGCCCGGAGAGTCCGGCCCGGCATGTCGCCCTGGACCTGGCAGCGGGTCTCTGCCAGAATGCGATCTGGCTGGCGGAGCAGGGTTATCTGGTCAATGCAATGGATATCAGCCGTGTGGCGCTGGAGCGTGGTCGCGCGGAGATGGCCATGCGCAACCTGCGGAACATCAACTTTATCCCGACTGACCTTTCCGAAGTGACGCTGCCCGATGCCGTTTACGATCTGGTGTGCTGCTTTCGCTTTCTGGATCGCTCGCTGTTCCCCAAAATACGCGCGACGCTCCGACCCGGCGGGATGGTCATTTACCAGACCTTCAACGTCCGGCGGCTGGAAGATCACCCGGACATGCGGCGGGAGTTCCTGCTGGAGCCGGGCGAACTGCCGACCTTCTTCCCCGGCTGGGAAGTGCTGCATGACGAAGAAGTGGGCGACATCTCGCGTTTTGTCGCCCGCAAACCGGCATCATCGTAGCGGGCGTTCTCTGGAGGTGCAGATGAGCACAGCAGCACGGGGATGGGCGGCAGTCTGGGGATGGCGGCTTCTGCTTGCTGCGGTGCTGCTGGTGTTCACGGAGTTTCTGTGGCAGGGGGCCGGCGGTGCGGCGCGTGACGCGGCGGCATGGCTGATGCTGGCGGTGATTTACGTGGCGCTGGGGGCGGTGCTGATCGATCTGCTGGCCCGCTTTCGCGTGGGCGACCTGCCCGGCGTGCTGCCGGTGGCGGGGATTTACGGCCTGCTGTACGGCATCCTGATCACACCGCAAACCGCTTTTGCCCGGATGCCGATCAGTCTGGTGACCCGCCCCCTGGGGCTGTACACGCTGGGCAGCGGTTGCCTGGCGCTGGTCTTGCTGTACTGGCTGGTGGATGGGCGCGGTTTTGCTCGCTGGCGGGCGGCGGCGCTGCTCGTGCTTGGCCTATCGTGGGGCGTGTGGGCACGGCGGTTTCCGCAGCTTTCCGGCGGCAGCGCGCCG
>JALSTC010000438.1 GCA_026983935.1 Ardenticatenia bacterium | reverse complement strand
ACATCTGTTCCGGTAATGCCCATGGCTACCCCGATATGGGAGCGTTTGAGAGCAGGAGCATCATTCACGCCGTCGCCGGTCATGGCGACGACGTTGTCGCGGGATTGCAGCGCTTCCACAATGCGCATCTTGTGTGCCGGGCTGACACGGGCGTATACGGCCACATGTTCGGCGCGTTCGGCCAGCTCGCCGTCGTCAATCTGGTTCAAATCTTTGCCAGTGAGGATATCTTCCCTGTGGCGCAGCAGGCCCAGGTCTTTGGCAATGGCTGCGGCGGTGTCCGGATAGTCACCGGTGATCATGACCGTCCGCACACCGGCACGTTTGGCTACCTCAATAGCCTGTTTGACTTCTGGACGGGCGGGATCGCGCATGGCAACCAACCCGACGAAGATCAGGTCACGTTCAATATCATCGGCCTGGGGATGCTCCGGCACACTGTCCAGCGGCCTGTAAGCAATTGCCAGAACGCGGAGCGCCTCCCTGGCGAGACTGCTGTTGGTGTTGAGAATGACTTCGCGCCGTTCGTCGGTGAGAGGGACGACCTGGCCTTCATGCAGAATGTGGCTGCAGCGCTCCAGTAGGAGTTCTGGTGCGCCTTTAGTAAAAGCCACGTAAGGTGCACTGCCATTAGGACTGCGATGGATGGTCGTCATGCGTTTGCGATCTGCATCAAATGGGACTTCAGCCACGCGCGGCCATTCTCGCGCCAGTGTTTCTGTTCGCAAACCGGCTTTGACGGCCATGGTCAGCAGCGCCCCTTCTGTCGGGTCTCCGATCAGCGACCATGTGCCGCCGTTCTGCTCAATGACAGCGTCGTTGCAGAGCATAGCTCCATATGCCAGTTTTTGTAGTGAAGGCATCTGCGCTGCTTCAATGGTTGTCCCATTCCGGGCGAAGTGGCCGGTGGGTTTGTACCCCTCGCCGCTGACATTCAAAAGTTTCCCATCTACCAGTACGCGAACGACGGTCATCTCATTGGTGGTCAACGTACCGGTTTTATCCGAGCAAATGACATTGGCGCTGCCAAGCGTCTCCACGGCTGCCAGTTTGCGGATCAGGACATGGCGGCGGATCATCCGCTGCATACCCAGCGCCAGGGCAATAGTGACGACAGCCGGGAGACCTTCTGGCACAGCCGCGATAGCCAGACTGACCGCGACCATGAAGAGCTCGATGAGCCGGTTCTGATGCTCTACGGAAGACAGCCACACCCCCAGATCGTCAATGGGCGTTGTGCTGAGCATCCGCAGGACGCCAACAATAAAGACGACCCCGCAGATGATCAGTGTTGCCCAACCCAACCAGCGTCCCAGTTGATCGAGACGTGTTTGCAGCGGTGTCGGCGGTTCCTCATAACTCTGGAGCATCTCCGCGATTTTGCCGATTTCGGTGTTCATGCCCGTAGCCACGACGATGCCCCTACCACGTCCGTAGGTGATCATGCTGCCCATGAAGGCCATGTTTGCGCGGTCACCGATCGTGGCATCGTCGCCGAGCAGGGCAGTTGGCTTTTTTTCGACCGGAACAGACTCTCCGGTCAATGCCGCTTCATCAATCGTCAGGTTGAATCCCTCGAAAAGGCGCACATCCGCCGGGACGTAGTTTCCGGTTTCCAGAATGACGACATCGCCGGGAACGACCTCGCGGCTGGGAATATCTTTGATCCTGCCATCACGCAAAACCCGTGCCTCAGGGGCGGCCATTTTCTTGAGCGCCCGGAGTGCTGCTTCTGCCCGACCTTCCTGAACGACCCCCAAAATGGCGTTCAAAATGACGATGGCCACAATTGCCAGCGCATCGGTGTAGCCTTCGCCGGTATAGGCCCCTACAATGGCAGAGATAATCGCCGCGACGATCAGCAGGATGACCACGAAATTATTGAACTGGTCCCAGAGCATCTGCCAGAGTGTGGGCGGTGGTTCTTCACGCAGTTCGTTGTGGCCATACTGCTGCAGGCGCTGTTGGGCCTCGGTATCGCTGAGGCCACGTTCCAGGTCACTGCCGAGCTTTATGGCAACTTCCTCAGCCGATAAAGTGTGGGCGTTTAGAGGTGGCATTGCACGTTCCCTGTCGTTTTCTGCCATGGCATTCGTTGCTACCTGTCTTTGTTAGAGATGCCACTCGTACCGTTTTGTCCGAACCATAAAACCATGCAGGGCTGTAGTCAACGGCCTGGTTTGCTATCCCCCTAATTCTTAGGGGGATTTGGGAGCAGGTCGGGGCGCTGATACAGCCATCTGGATTGTAAGTGAAAGCGTTGAATTTGCTGCCCGAACAACCCGGGTTCGCTGGCAGGCAACATTGGGCTGAAGTGTACCTTGCCTATGGAAGGCCTGCTACCCTTATTATGGGTGATCGGGGATGCCTCGGCAGCGCAGACAGTAAGGGTTGCGAGACACTTGTGCAATATATATAATTTCACTTGGCTGATTATGACAATGCGCGTGTTCTGTACAGAAGTTTTCCACTAACCGTATGGCGCTATGTAACCTATGCTTAATGTGAGCTTTTTTGTCTGTTTGGATGCCTGTAATGCCAGTTGTGAGAGGAGCAGCAATGGCTACGGGAACCATCGTGATCAACGAAGCGCGTTGTAAAGGGTGCACGTTGTGTACCACAGTGTGCCCGAAAGGCATCATTGAAATGGCCGAGGGGCGCGT
>JALSTC010000437.1 GCA_026983935.1 Ardenticatenia bacterium | reverse complement strand
GTGATCGCGACGAGCACGCGGATCAACATCCCCGATCTTCAGGCCTGCTGTCACAGGAACACATGAATGCACAAGACCGCGCAGCACGCCATCCAGGGGGGCGACCACAGGCTGGCCCACCACCTCGGCAATAACATCCCCTTTATGTACCCTGTCACCAATGCTTCTGTGGGGGGTGACATACCCATCCGCTGGTGCACGCAGCACACGATCGTAGGCCACGCCGTTGACCTTCCCTGGCGTTCCGGTATCCGCTTCTGCGTGACCCTGCCAGAAAACACGTCCCAGATAATGACCTCGATTCGTCTCGATAACGGCATGACAGTCTTTGCCTGCCTCGAACCCGGGTCCCAGCGCAATTACCAGGGGCGCATCCCGTAAGGTTGTCCCCAGATTACGCTTTGCCATACGTGCATCCACAACCACAACAGGGGCCAGCTCACGGATTGCACTGCCCTCCTCATCTACGAGCACAGGCATCTCATCCTGCATCAGAACGGCGCTCACAGAAGCCACATCCGGCACCAGCCGCGCCGTCACATTGTCCACCGTAATCTCACCATCGATTGCAGCAGAACCATACGCAACCGTACGACGCACAAGGAGCGGAGCAGCAAGCTCTGTGATTACAACAGGAAAACCGGCCCGGTACAGCCGATAAGCCACACCGGACCCCAGGTCACCACCGCCGCGTATGACGATCAGGATATTGTCAAACAGCAACACCAATCCCCTGTTCTCGCAGCCTGGAAACAACACGATCAGGAGTCAATGGGAATTCGTCAAACCACACACCGGTTGCATCACGGACCGCAGCCATAATAGCAGGAGCCAATGGCAGGAACGGCATCTCACCCATGCCCCGTGCCCCCCATGGGCCGATCGGATCAGGATGTTCCAGTAGAATAGTCTCGACATGCTCAGGAATGTCCAGAACGGTCGGGATGAGGTAAGTGGACAGATGCGGATTCAGAATCCGCCCCTCGCTGACAACCAGGTTTTCCAGAATGACATAGCCTTGAGCCTGCACCACAGCCCCCTCAACCTGTCCCTGCACCAGCATGGGGTTGACAGCACGGCCAACATCATCGGCGCAGTAGACATTCACCAGCCGCACGTGACCGGTCTCAATATCCACTTCCACTTCTACGGCCTCGGCCACATAACCATAAGCGAAATTGGGCCGGCTGTAACCAGTCTCCGGGTCATAGGGGGTTGTCCTGGGAGGGCGATATTCATAAACCCCTACCGCCGGACGCTCTTCATCTTGCCAGGCCTTCAGCGCCTTCTTTGCCGCTCCCCGAATCGCATTGCCTGACATCAGTGTCATGCGAGAAGCCGACACACTCCCGGAATTCCGGGTTTCTGCCGTATCCATGGCAATCAGATGAATTTTCTCCATCGGCACACCAGTGGCCTCTGCAGCCATCTGCTGCATCACGGTATGCACACCCTGTCCCACTTCTGCTGCTGCATGCCTCAAAATAACTTTCTCAATTTCTGCATCGCCATGCAGTTCAATGATCGCCCAGCTCGATTCCGGTGCGCCGAAACTGAACCCCACATTCTTGAACGCACAGGCAAAGCCAACTCCGCGGCGCAGCGCTGGGTTCTCCGGCTGAGCCACTGCCCTACGACGCCAGCCTACATGCTCGTCATGCTGCCAGTAGCTGCGCACCGCACAGGCTTTGACCACTTCCCCAATGGAAACGCCCTCCGGGATCGGCGTTCCAACGGACATCAAGCTGCCCTCGTGCAGTACATTCCGCTCACGAACCGCCACCGGATCCATACCGAGCGCCTCGGCAAGCTTATTCATCTGCATTTCAGCAGCAAAGGCGCCCTGCGGCCCCCCGAACCCACGGAACGCGCCACAGGGAACATTGTTGGTGTAAACCGCATACGTATCTACATGGACGTTGGGGATTTCATAAGGGCCTGTTACCATCAGATTCGCGTTGCCCAGCACCTTCGTCGAGGTATAGGCATAGGCCCCTGCATCACCTACAACCTCTGCCTCGGCAGCGACAATCTTGCCATCGCGGGTCGCGCCCCATTTAGCCTTGATCGTCATCGGATGGCGCTTGTGATGCCCAATAATTGATTCTTCCCGGCTCCAGATGATCTTCACCGGACGGCGGAGCTTATAAGCTGCCAGCGCAAGCACAATCTGAACGGACATATCCTCGCGCCCGCCAAAGGCCCCCCCGATCGCCGGATAGATCACACGCACCTGATCCTCCGGCAGGCCAAGCGCATGTGCGATCTGCTCACGATCCTCATGGGTCCATTGTCCGGCCACAACAACCGTCACCCGGCCTTCTTCGTCAATATACCCAAGTCCGGCTTCCGGCTGAAGGTAAGCATGCTCCTGCCAGGGCGTATGATAGACACCCTCTACAACGACTTCCGCCTGCTCCCAGCCAGCGCTCATATCCCCCTTGCGAATGCGATAATGGCAGACGATGTTGTTCGGCCTGTCGGGGTGCAGCTGCGGCGCACTATCTTTCATTGCCTCATAGGGGTCTGTCACAACCGGCAGGTCTTCATAGGTAATATCAATCAAATCGCGTGCGGCAGCAGCAGCCTGCTCCGATTCGGCAACGACCAGGGCCACCTGGTCGGCAATACAGCGCACAACATCGGCACCTTCTTTGACACTTCCCG
>JALSTC010000436.1 GCA_026983935.1 Ardenticatenia bacterium | reverse complement strand
ATGAACCGGTTCCACTTTAATGTGGAGATTAACACACCGCTCCGGGCACGTCAACAAACGCGGGCGTTTTTTGGGGCTTTTGCCTTCGGTGGCAGGTTGGCGCTATAGTCTCCGCGCCGGGCCGGGACACTTGCGGAGGAGAGCCGTATCACATGCCGGAACTGCCGTTCAGCCGTCGGGGGGCGGGGGGCTTTGCGCTGGTGCTGGTCATCCTGCTGACCGTCTACCTGCCGACCGTCCAGACCATCCCCAACGGCTCCGACCACTACTACATGATAGACGTGGGCGAGGCGCAGATCGTGCTCAACACGTGGGGTACGCTGCACATGACCGGCTACCCGCTCTACGTGATCGGCGGCAGTGCGCTGGTGAGCCTGCTGCGGGCGCTGGGCATTGCCCCGGCGGCGGCCCCGGCGCTGGTTTCGCTGCTGTGGGGCCTGATCGCGCTGGCGCTGCTCTACGCGCTGGCGGTGCATCTCACCGGGCGCATCATCCCCGCCGCCGCTGTGACCGTCCTCTACGGCCTGACGCGCACCGTCTGGATTCACCACGTCATCGCCGAGGTGTACACCTTTGAACTGCTGATTCTGGCGCTGCTGCTGATGCTGGCCCTGTGGCGCGGCCCCGTGCGTGGACGCATCCGCTGGCTGGCGCTGGTCGGCGGCATCGGGGTCGGGCATCACCGCGCCGTCGCCATGAGCGCCCCGGCGCTGCTCTATGCCGTCTGGCCGGAACTGCGGGCGGCTCCCCGACGGTTCCGCCTGCTGGTGGAAAGCCTCCTGCTGGGCCTGGGGGGGCTGTTCCTGCCCTATGTGTACCTGCCGCTGCGTGCCCATGCCGGGGCGGGATGGGTCTACGGGGAGCCGGGCACGTGGCGCGGCTTCTGGGAGCAGTTCCTCGGCGTGGAGGCCGGACGCTTCATCGGCCCGCCGGACTCGCTGGCCGGGCTGCTGGCCAACGTTGACACCATCAACACCGTGCTGATCACCGATCTCACCCTGCCGGGCATCGCCGCCGGGCTGGTGGGGCTGCTGTGGGCGCTGCGGGACGATCGGCTGCGCCGGGCGGCGATCACGCTGCTGCTCCTGGGCGCGGCATCTTACGGCTTTCACGTGCTCTTTTACACCGACGTGCTCTCCGCACTGATCCTGCCCGTGACGCTGGCGCTGGCCTTCGGCTGGCTGTTCCTGATCGTCCGCCTGGAGGAAGCCGCCGTCCGCCTGGGGCAGGGCCGCCCGGCGCGGCTCCTATGGGGCGCGGCGGCGCTGCTGCTGGCCGCCCTCCTGCTGCGCCAGAACCACTCCTTCATCACCGGCCTGGTGCGCGACGACTCCGGGCTGCAAACCATCGCCCAGGCGGCCTACACCCCACCCGATGCCACGCTCATGCTGGCCTGGGGGCCGCGCTATTTCGCCGTCGCCTTTGCGCGGGAGGTCGATCCTTCGCTGGGGAGCGACCGGCTGCGCGATTTCACGCTGGTCGATCACCGCGCCGCGTTCTGGCACATCGTGCAGAACGGCATGCTGGTCACGCCGCCCTACACCTTCTACAACCAGCCGATCCCCTGGTGGCAGGAGCGGCTGGGTGAGCGAGTCGTGCTGCGGGCAGCAGCGCCCTATCTGGTGCAGATTGACACGCGCCCCCAGCGCCCCGCCGACCCGCCGGAGTCGTTCGGCGTGCTGGCGGAGCGGGTGCAGTGCCTGCCGGGGCTGGTGGCGCTGGCGGTGACGTGGTTCACGCCGGACGTCCCGGCGGAAGACCTGAGCGTCTTCGTGCACGCGCTGGACGCGGACGGGGCGCTGATCGCGCAGGGCGACCAGGCCGCGCCGGTGTACGGCCTGCGTCCCCTGACCGGCTGGGAGGCCGGCGAAGCCGTGCGCGACGTCTACCCGATCGCGGTGGACCCGGCGGCGGTGGCCCGCCTGCGCTACGGCCTGTACCGCCGGACGGCGGACGGCTTCGATCACCGCTATGAAGCCGAACTGCCGGTGAACTGCCGGCTTGCCGGAGAGATTGAAATGCCCGGCTGAGGAAAGCCAGGTCCGGATCAATCCGGCCTGGATACGAACTGGTGGCCAGTGCACTCCTTTTACTCGACGCTTGCTACTGGCCGCTTTTTTCCCTCCTCTGAAATTCGGATGTTGGTAGAGAGAAAGATCGTTTGGTGAGCCATCGCGCCAGATTGACCACACGCCGGTGTGGCTGCTGTTGGACTGTCCATTGTGGAGATCGAACAGCCAGGTATTGTAGCCGCTGTGAGCGAATAGTGCCCGGTGATTGGATCGTGTTTGTTCAAGAGCCGCCTGTCGATCGGGGGAATTGGGGAGCTGGATACTCGCGGTATATGCGCGCCCACTCTGGTTGGATGACTTCGCTATAAGCATCACGTTCTGCTTCTGTGTCAAAACAGGCGTAGGCGTTACTGAAGCTGTTCAGGTAGCCAGAGACAGTGGGCAAGTCGGTACAGTGAAACACATGTCCGGCCTCATGCAGCGCCAGCAGTTCTTGCGGAGGCAGCTCACGACCGTAGTAATAGTAGGTGGGCATTGGGATGGACTGAGCGCCGCCAACGATAGCTCCGGCGGCCAATACCAGTAACACGAGGAGGGCGACCGGGTATTTCCGTTTTAACAGGAACATTATTTCCTCTGGTCTCGCGGTGAGCGAAAACGCTGTCGGCTATTAAATTATAGTCATAAATACTTATTGTGTCAATGCTAACTGGTTATCTCTGTGCTGCCGTCTTTCTAAAAAGAGGCGATTGTGCCGGTTCCAATGGGGAACAGATGAGGTGGGATGCCTGCCACCACTCGCCAGAGATTGGAATCTCCGGCTGAGGGAAGCCAGGTCCGGATCAATCCGGACTGGATACGGTCTGGTTCCTGCCGCTTTTTTCCCTGCCACCGGCCTCTTGACTCCTGCCCCTCCTCGATCAAGACTCGCGCAGCATTCCCGATCCCGGTATAGTCCGGCCCCGGATCGAAAGGTGACGTGATGGCTGAGTGGCAAGACTGGCTGATTCCCGCGCTGGCGGTGCTGCCTGCGCTGCTGGCGAGCTTCCTTATTGTCGGCGTGCCCTGGGCGCTGGTCATCCTGCCGCGCCGGGACTGGCGCGACCGCGTCATGGTGGGGGCGCTGGGGCTGGCGCTGGGCGCGATGCTGTGGACGACGGGCATGTTCCTGCTGGGCACGTTCCTGCGGATCACGCTGGCCGGGACGCTGCTGGCCGGGTTCATCATGGCGCTGTGGGGCTGGCTGCTGGCCGCGTTCCGCCGGGGGGAGGGCGGGTCGGAGCCGTCTCCCGTCCGGGTGCCGCTGGCCCGCTGGGAATGGCTGATCGTGATCGGGCTGGCGCTGGCCGTGCTGATCCGCGTCTTTCACACCGCCTACTGGCCGTTCA
Source organism: Ardenticatenia bacterium (assembly GCA_026983935.1). GTDB lineage: Bacteria > Chloroflexota > Anaerolineae > Aggregatilineales > Ch27 > JALSTC01. Next base: position 8,864 of record JALSTC010000436.1, on the reverse strand, counting down.
CCGCCTACGATCCGCTGTGGGTTTACGGCTATAACGGGCGCATCTTCACGCTGCGCGGCGTCATTCCCGCCGACATGGGCTACTATCCCCAGCTTCTGCCGCTTTCCTATACCTATGGGCAGCTCATCTGGGGCGGCATCAATGACCACGCGGCCCGCATGGCCGTACCCATCTTCGGGCTGGGCAGCATTCTGGCCGCTTATCTGCTGGGGGCGCGGCTGTGGGGGCGGCGCGTCGGCCTGCTGACGGCGGCCCTCTGGACGTTTTACCCGCATCATGCGCAGTGGGCACGTTTTGGCGACCTGGAAGTGCCGCTGACTTTCTACTTCACAATGGGCGTGCTGTTCGTCCTGCTGGCCTGGCGGGAGGAATCGCGGCGGCGCTGGCGCTGTGCGATCCTGGCCGGGCTGATGCTGGCCGGGGGGCTGTGGACAAAGCCGACGGCGGGGGCGCTGGTGTGGGGTATCGGGCTGCTGTTCCTGCTGGAAGCGATCCGTCTCTGGCCGGATCGGGCGCGGCTGTGGGATCGATTCCGGCTGGTGATCGTCGTCGGGCTGGCTTCCGCGCCCATCGGCGGCATGTGGTATGTGCGTAATATCGCGCTGGGGCATCCGGCCATTGTCTTCCCGCCCGCCTACTGGCTGACGCAGGCGCACCGCAGCGGGCAGGAGCTTGGCTGGCCGCTGCTGATTCTGGCCCTGCTGGCGCTCTACCTGCTGCTGGAGCCGCCGGATCGCCGCCCGGACTGGCGGCTGCTCCTCCCCGGCGCGGCGCTGATGATCGTGGGCGCGCTGCCCTCGGCGGGGCTGTGGGCGGGTACGCCGACGCACCGCATCACCTGGGCGGAGGCCGCCGTCATGCTGATCGGCGCGGCGCTGTATGGCCGGGCGGTGTGGGCCTGGTGGCAAGCTGTGGGGGAGACTCCCGTCGGCGCGGAATACGTGCCTGCGCTGCGAAAAGCCGCGTGGATCATCGCCCTGATCGCGCCCTACTGGATCACGTGGTTCTATTCGTATTCCTACCATCCCCGGCTGGCCTTCGCCATCACGCCGCCCCAACTGCTGCTTGTAGCGGCGCTGGCTGCCGCCCTTGCGCCCCGGCTGGCGGCTTACGTGCGGCCCTCGCGGCGGGCGGTCATGGGGGCCGCTGCCCTGCTGACTCTGATCGTGCCCGGCCTGTGGCTGACCGCCGAGGAAACGGCCACGCATCTGATCCTGGCCGATCTGCCCGATGATGACGCCAAACACCGCGCCTCGAACTATGCCCTGTTCCGCACGGTCGAGCATCTGCGCGAGGAAGCCGCCGCCGGGCCGATCAACGTGCTTGCGCCGGGGGCGCTGCGGCTGCCCTTCTTCTTCCCGGAAATTTCGGTCAACACCGATCCGGTGACCGACCTGAGCGCGCTGGATGACCGCGTGACGCACTATGTCCAGGGCGTCGAATCGGAGAACCTCTACCGCAGCACGGGGCAGCTCATCAACCCGGTGCGCAACCTGCCGGGCCGTTCACGGCTGGCCCGGCCCCTTTATCAAGAGGCGGACGTGGACTTCAATTACGACCTGTTCGCGGTCAATACGGCGCTGCGCTTCGTCCAGCCGGAGTTCAACGGCCTGCTGCCGCAGCCGGTCGTTTACCCGGACTTCGCCGAGGTGCAGGGCTTTGCCATCACGGGCCGCGAATTCTGGCCGGGCCGCCGCATCGTGCTGCTGAACGTCTGGCGTGTGCTGGGCCGGACGGAAGGCGATTACACCATCTACCTGCACGTCACCGACGGTGAAACGGTCTACGCCACCTGGGATCACATTCCCGGAGGCGGGCAGTATCCCACTTATTTGTGGGAACCGGGGGAATTTGTGGTAGATGAACTTTCGGTTTATCTTTATGATGACGTGCCACCGGGTACGTATCAGGTTCGCATGGGGCTTTATAATTTTCAGACAGGGGAGCGCATCCCGGTGCAGGTCGGGGACGTGACCAGTGATGGCTTTGTCCTGATCGACCGCATCACCATGCTTCCCGGCCCGCCGGAGTAGTCCACCGTCGTTTGCCGTGCTCCCTGTCTGAGGCGCGGCGGATGTTTATGCAGTTATATCCCAATCCTTATACCCTTGCGCTGGCGATGAACGCTACCGTGTTGATTTTCATGATGGTGGCGATTCTGCGTAATCCCGGCGAAATGGTCCGACGGGCATTCGCGGCCCTGCTGCTGGCAAGCGCCTTCTGGCAGATCACATATGGGCTGGAACTCGCTGCGTATGATCAGGAGACCATGTTATTCTGGGCCAGGGTGGAGTACCTGGCAATTGTGGCGATTCCCGGCCTGGGCTATATCTTCGCGCTCGCCTTTACGGGACGTGACCAGCGGTTGACGCGCCGCTGTCTGTTTCTGCTGTTCCTGATCCCTGCCATCACGCTGGTGATGGTCTGGACCAATGATTTCCATCACCTGCATTGGGTCGCTGTCACGTGGGATACCAGCGGTCCGGTTCCGGTTCTTTCCTTTACGTATGGCCCCTGGTTTTTCATCTATATCATCGTCGCTTATTTTACCGTGCTGTTGGCGCTGATGGTTTTTGTGCAGGCGCTCATCCGCACGCCACGCCCGTATCGGGGCCAGATCGCCTGGCTGGTGGGGGCCTGGCTGTTGGTTTTGGGTGCTGAATTGTTTACGCTGACTCCACTGAATCCGTTTGTAGGCGTGGACCTGACGCCTTTTGCGCTGGGGCTGGCTTCTATCTTCATCGCCTGGAGCTTTTATCGCTATCGGTTGTTCAGCCTGATCCCCTCGGCACGTGCACGGGTGATCGAAGGAATGAGCGATGGCGTGATCGTGCTCGACGGTCGCGACACCATTGTGGATTTCAATCCGGCGGCAGAACGCCTGACGGGGAAAACGGTCGCGGCAGTGGTGGAAAAACCGCTGGAGCAGGTGTTTCCGGAATTGTCGGACGTGGTGCGCCGCAACCGTCGCAGCGGGCGTACCCAGGTCGAGATAGAGATGACCGTCGGTGAGGGCGCGAATTGGCGTTACCTGGAAGTACGGGTATCACCGCTGGTTGATCAAAGCGGCGACCTGACGGGACATGTGATCTTGCTGCGTGATATTACCGTTTCCCGGGAATCGGATTTGGCCCTGCGTCGTCGAGATGCCATTCTGAACGCCGTGAACTTTGCAGCGGCCCAGTTTCTGTGGACGGACAGGTGGGAGCAGTGCGTGGAAGATGTGCTGGCGCGGCTGGGCAGGGCAGCCAACGTCAGCCGGGTATATGTCTTCGAGAATACCTATGCCGCCGATCGAATGCTCCGCACGAATCTCCGTTATGAATGGGTGGCGCCCGGCGTCGCTGTCTGGCAGGGCAACCCGGCCATGCAGGATATCGCGTTTCGGGCTGGCTTCGAATCCTGGGCGGAGGCATTCAAAGCAGGGGAAGCGATTTATGGCAATGTGACGGACTTCCCCCCAGAGCAGCAGGTTCTGGCGACGGACTTCGGTATACGGTCGCTGGTCGTCGTCCCCATTTTTGTTGGCAGAATGTGGTGGGGCGTCATCGGTTTCGTGGATATTGAGCGCGAGCGTGAATGGTCATCCATAGAAATCGAGGCGCTCGGCACAGCGGCGGACATCCTGGGCGCGTCCGTGTGGCGCGACTGGGTGCAGCGTGCCGAGCGCGAGCAGCGCGTACTGGCCGAGGCGCTGCGGGATGCCGCCTCGGCGCTTAACAGCACGCTCGATCTGGATGAAGTGCTCGATCGGGTGCTGGACAATGCCCGCCGTGTGATTCCGGTTCCCTATGACATGGCCAATATCCTGCTGGTGGAGGACGGCATCGCCCGGATTTTCCGTCACCAGTCCTATCTTGACCAGACATTGAGCGAATCCGAGTTGAAGCGGCTGCGACTGCCGGTCAGGGGAACCCGCAATCTCCGCGAGGTCATGGAGAGTGGGGAGCCGGTGGTTATCCCGAATATCCACGAATACCGCGGCTGGGTCAAGTCGCGGGCCAATGAGTGGATTCGGTCGGTGATCACTGTGCCCATCCGCCTGAAGGGGGACGTGATTGGCTTCCTGGACCTGGAATCCACCGAGCCGGGGGCTTTTACGGCGGAACATGCCCGCTGGCTGCAGCCCTTTGCCGATCAGGCGGCCATTGCCATCGGCAACGCCCGACTCTATGCTACCGCGCAGCAGTATGCCGCCGAACTGGAAGCCCGCAACAGCGAACTTGACGCCTACGGCCACACCGTCGCCCATGATCTGCAGAATCCGCTCAATTTGCTGATCGGCTATGTGGCCCTGGTCAAAGAGGAGGCGGATGCCCTTTCGCCGGATGCCGCCGGATACCTGGATGTTGTGGAGCGGGCGGCCTTCAAGATGGCGCATATGATCAACAGCCTGCTGCTGCTCTCGCGGCTGCGCAATGCGGAGGGCGTCATCGAGGAAGTGGCGATGGGGCCGGTTATCGGGGCGGCGCTGGATCGGCTGCAGCAGGAGATCGAAGAGCGCAGCGTGCAGGTCAAGGTGGCCGATGACCTGCCTCCGGTGATGGGTTATGATATCTGGCTGGAAGAAGTGCTGGCCAACCTGCTGAGCAATGCGATCAAATACATTGGCCGGGATAACCCCGATCCCCGTGTCACGATTCGCGGCTTCCGCCAGGGGGAACTGATCCGCTATGAAGTACAGGATAACGGCGTTGGCATCCCGCCGCGCATGCAGGCCCGGTTGTTCGAGGCCTTCAGCCGCTTTCATGAGGATGAAGCACGCGGCGTGGGGCTGGGGCTTTCCATCGTCCTGCGCATCATCAACAAACTGGGCGGGGAGGTGGGCGTGGAAAGTACGCCGGGCGAGGGCAGCACGTTCTGGTTCATGCTCCCCGCGCCGCTTGACCATTGATCGGGGTATCATCTGGCGGGAAGTTCCGCCGGATTTTCGACGGCAGGCGGGATAGCTGTTAAAATGTGCGCCGGTTTTTCCTGGCAGTGTAGTGCGTCTAAAACAGACAAAACACGCTAAAATATTCTCCCGCGGCCATTTTTGGGAAGCGAGAAGGCGACGAATGACTGAGACCGTAACTCTGCACATTGATGGCGTTTCCTACGAAGTTCCCGCAGGCATGAATCTGGTGGATGCGGCGCGGGTGTATGCCGGCGTCGAAATCCCCGTCTTTTGCTACCATCCCAAGCTGGAGCCGGTCGGCATGTGCCGGATGTGTCTGGTGGACATCGGCTTTGAAATGCGCGACCGCGAAAGCGGCGAGCTGCTGCTCAATGAGGATGGCACGCCTCAGATTCGCTGGGGGCGCAAGCTGGAAACGGCCTGCACCACAACCGTCCGCGCCGGGATGCACGTCCGCACCATGACCGAGCCGGTACAGGAAGCCCGCAAGGACGTGCTGGAATTTTTGCTCAGCAGCCACCCGCTTGACTGCCCGATCTGTGACAAAGGCGGGGAGTGCCCGTTGCAAAGCCTGACCATGCGCCATGGGCCTGCCACCAGCCGGATGGTGCTTGAGGACAAGATGCATCTGGCCAAGCATGTGCCGCTGGGAGATTTGATCTATCTGGATCGCGAGCGCTGCATCCAGTGTGCCCGCTGCATCCGCTTTCAGGATGAGATCGTGGGCGATGACGTGCTGGCCTTCCATGAGCGGGGCCGCCGCCTTCAGATCGTGACCATCAGCGATCCACCCTTTGACACCTATTTCAGCGGCAACACGACCGATATCTGCCCGGTCGGGGCGCTGACCACCGCCGATTTCCGCTTTGGGGCGCGGCCCTGGGAATTGCAGGATGTGCCTTCCATCTGCCCGCACTGCCCGGTCGGCTGCAATATTGTCGCCAGCACGCGCCTGGATCGTGACGCCGGGGGCGTGAAGGTCATCAAGCGCATTCTGCCGCGCCAGAACGAAGCCGTCAACGAAATCTGGATTTGCGATAAGGGCCGCTTTGGGCATCATCACAGCCTCAGCCCGGATCGGCTGGCAGCGCCGCTCATCCGCAAGAACGGTGAGCTGGTCGAGGCGAGCTGGGACGAGGCGATCCAGGCGGCGGCGGAAGGCTTACAGGCCGCCGGTAAGAACGTCGGTGTTATCGCCGGGCCGATGCTCAGCAATGAAGACCTCTGGGGTCTGCGCGAGCTGGCCGAGGGGCTGGGCAGCAAGCGGTTGGGCCTGTGGCCTGCCAGCCTGGGTGATGCGAAGCCGCTGGACGAGGTCGGCGTCGCCAGCGGGACGAACTTTGCCGCGCTGGGCAAGGGTGATGCCGTGCTGGTCATCGCCACCGACCTGGAAGAGGAAGCGCCGATCTGGTATCTGCGCGTCAAGCAGGCCGCCGACCGGGGCGCGGCGCTGATCGTCGCCAATACGCGCACCACCAAGCTCGACCACTACGCCGCGCAGACGCTGCGCTTTGCCGTTGGTGGGGCAGCCGATGTGCTCAACGGCCTGACGGCAGCGGCCATCGGCCAGAAGTGGATCGCGGAAGACCTGATCGAGTCGCGGGTCAGCGGCTTTGGTGACCTGCAAAAAGCGCTCAAGAACGTGTCGGGCGGTGATGAAGATGCCGCCGAAGTGCTGGCCCGTGCGGAGAATCTGGTCATCGTGGCCGGGAACGACGGCCTCGATGCGGAAGGGCATACCGCGCTCTTGCAGGCCGCCGCTAATTTCCTGATCGTCACCGGGCATGTGGGCCGGGCGCATAACGGGCTGCTGCCCGTCTGGCCGGGGGCCAACACGCAGGGCGCGCTTGACCTGGGCTACGAATCCGCGGACACGCGCCGCATGTTGAGCCGCACGCCCCGCGCGCTGCTCGTCGCCGGGGCCGATATCGCCGCCGACCCTGCCGGGGCGAAGGCCTTGCAGAAGGCCGATTTTGTGGTCTGCATGACCCTGTTCCCGGATGCCACCGCCGAAGCCGCCGATGTCGTGCTGCCCATCCAGAGCACGACCGAACGCGACGGCACGTTCACTAATGCTGAGCGCCGTGTGCAGCGCTTCTATACCGCGCACGGCCCGCTGGGGGAGAGCCTGTCCGCCTGGGAAGCCGCCGCGCTGCTGGGGCAGCATTTTGGCCTGCCTGCGCCGCGCTACAATCCGGCCCTGGTGATGAAGGCCATTGCCGCGGCGGTGAAGCCCTATGCCGATATCAGCTTCCCGGCCCTGACCGCAGCCGAGGTACAGATGCCGCCCATTGGCGAGGCAAAAGGCTTCTACGGTGGGACGGCCAGGCCGCCCATCGGCGGGACGGGGATTCAGCTTCCCGCCCGAAGCGAGGGGCGCGGTAAACTCCATGTGAAGCCGGTGGATGCGCCGGGAGCATTCGAGGTCGGCGAGGATGAGCTGCTGGTCGTGCCTGTGCGCCGCCTGTATGACCGCACGCCGGAATTCGCCAGCAGCAAATTGATGCATGACCGCATTCCGCAGCCGTTTGTGGCGCTCAATGAAGCCGACGCGGCACGTCTGGGCGTTGCCAGCGGTGACACGGTCGAAGTCAGCGCCGACGGCGCTGCCGTGACCGTCACGGCGGTGGTGGATGATTATGCGCCGCAGGGCGTGGCTTTCCTGCCGCTGCGGCTGAGCGCCGACCCGTTCCCCATGATCCCGGTGACCGGGACGGTGACCCGCGTGGCAGAAGCGCTGCCCGTCGGGGACTGAAGCGGCAGACAGCGCCGGGCAGAAGAGCCGGGCGCTGTGGGTTGAAAGCTGTACGCTGACGGCTTGCAACGACAGGAGAGAATTTGCCGATGATCGATCCCAATCTGATCGTCTCATGCTCGGCCAATGCCGTGTGCAGCACGGCCCATGCCATCATCATGAGCGTGCTGCTCTTTGCCGTGCTGATGGGCGGCTTTGCCTATACTACACTGCTGGAACGGCGGCTGGTGGCCTTTTTCCAGCACCGTGTCGGCCCGAATCGGGTCGGGCCGCGCGGTTTTTTGCAGCCCATCGCCGACGGCATCAAATTGATCTTCAAGGAAGACGTGACCCCACTGGAGGCCGACAGGCTGATCTACTGGCTGGCCCCCATGATGAAGGCCGTGCCCACGCTGATTGTGCTGGCCGTCATCCCCCTGGGGCCGCCGATTCTGATTCCCTGGTTTGACGGCCTGTGGTACGAAGTGCCGCTCGGCCTGGCTGATGTCAATGTGGGCATCCTCTGGCTGTTGGCGATCACCAGCATCGGCACGTATGGTATCGTGCTGGCGGGCTGGGCCAGCGGCAGCAAGTATTCCATGCTCGGCGGGCTGCGCTCCACCGCCCAGATGATCAGCTATGAACTCAGCATGGGGCTGAGCATGCTCGTGCCGATCATGATCGTCGGCAGCATGTCGCTCAAGGATATTGTGGAGGGGCAGGCGTACCCGGCCTTTGGGCTGGGCTGGTTTGTCTTCCAGAATCCGCTGGCGGCGGCGGTGCTGATGATCGCGCTGCTGGCGGAAGTCAACCGCTCGCCCTTTGATATGCCGGAAGCCGAGTCCGAGCTGGTCGGCGGCTATCACACCGAATACAGCGGCATGAAGTTCGCGCTGTTCTTCGCCGGGGAGTACGTCGGCATGATCGCCGTCAGTGCCATTGCTGCCTCGCTGTTCTTTGGCGGCTACCACTGGCCGCTGCCCGCGGACTGGGCACCGATCTTCGGCCCGGTCAACATGCTGATCAAGATCGTGCTCTTCCTGAGCGGGATGGTCTGGGTGCGGGCCACGCTGCCGCGCATCCGCTACGACCGCCTGATGGCCTTTGGCTGGAAGGTGATGTTCCCGCTCTCGCTGCTGGCGGTTGGCTGGACGGCGATCACGCTTTCCATCGGGGAAGTGACGGAAAATCCGACGGCCTATGCCATCATCTCCGGCATCATCTTCGGGGTGG
>JALSTC010000435.1 GCA_026983935.1 Ardenticatenia bacterium | reverse complement strand
CGGCAGTTCTTCCAGGGGATAGGGCGTGCCGTCATCTGCCCATATCAGCCGTTGCTCTTCCACCAGAGCATGCAGATTAATCTGCTGGCCAAACATCTGCACTGCGCGCTCATTGGCCATTGTGGCCTGGAAAGTGTCCGGATCGAACACCAGCACGGCTGTAGGCTGGGCTTCCAGCACAGAACCAAGTGCCTTACGTTCGGCCTCGACGGCCTCGAAGAGCTGACGGTTGCGCAGCACGGTGGCTGCCTGACCGACCAGGGCCTGAAAGATTTCCATCTCGCGCTGGGAGCATGTATAGGGCACGGTGTGGAGCAGCATCAGCGCTCCGAGCAGCATCTCGCCCGCTTTAATCGGGAAGATGGCAAGGGACTGTACGCCCTCCGCCAGGAGTTGCTCGGCGGTGGCAGCGGGCAGTTGCGCATGGAAGGCCTCAGGCGTGAGGATGGCATGTGTTTCCCCCAGCACCTGCGGACTGTAAAGCGGTGCATTCTGCCGGAGGTCGTCAATGAATTCTTCCATGACTCCGTCTGTGGTGCTGTCGCAGGTTATGATGTGTGCTGTGGTCGGAATCCCATCCTGATCATATTCCTGCCCGAAGACAACCATCCGGATGATACGGGTGGGCATGCCGAAATTGTGCTGGAGGGCCAGCGTAATGTCGGCGGGCGTTGTGCTGCTACTGATCGCCCGGCTGGTCTGGTAGAGGCGTTCGGTTTCCGCCAGGCTTTGCTGCGTTTCGGTGAACAGGCGGGCATTTTCGACGGCCAGTGAGACACGTTCGGCAACGGCATTGATCAGGGCCACTTCATCCTGCCCGATCGGTCTGCCATCGGGCGGCGCAACGTTGAGCGTGCCGATGACTTCGCCGCGCACGCGGATGGGGGAGACGATGCTGCTGTCATCATCCGCCGGTGCAGTGCCATAGTAGGCCGCCAGTTCTTCCCCCCGGCTGGAAAGGAAATCTTCCCAGGCCTGGCGTGTCAGGCTGCGGTTCAATGCCTCGAACCGTTCTATCTGGCGGTGTGTTTCTTCCAGCAGACGGGCATTATGTACGGCGATGGCGAGCTGATTGGCCAGCACGCTGAAGACGCGCACGTCGGCTTCGCCGAATGCATTTGGGTGCTCGCTCTGAATATCCAGCGCGCCGATGACTTCCTCACCAACGATCATTGGCAGTGCCATCTCGGAGCGCGTCTCCGGCAGGTAGGGGTTGGGGCGGTGGGGAACGGTGGCGTCGGCAGTATCCAGGGCAATGACGGTTTGTGCTTTGGCCGTCACCTGCCCGATGACGGAATTAGAACCGACCGGCAGTGACCAGTTAAGACTGAGCAGCGTTTCCCCCGCTTCTCCGGTGCTGGCGACCAGTTTTGCCTCGTTGGTGCTGCGATCAACCAGGAAAACCTGCACATGGTAGAAGTCAAAACGCTCGCGCACCAGATTCACGGTGCGCTCAAGCAGGGTTTGCAAGTCACTGATAGCTGCGGTGCTGCTGGCGATTTCACTGGTCACTTCCAGATCACGGGTACGTTCCAGGAATCGCTCCTCCATTCGGGAGAGGCTGTCCACCAGCCGGGAGGTCATGTTGTTGATAGCCTGTCCCAGGCTGGCGATCTCATCTTCTCCTTCTACGGGGATGCGGGCAGAAAGATCGCCGCCCGATATACGATCCGCGATCGCTGCGGCTTCATGCAGGGGGCGGGTGAGCGCACTACTGAGCTGCCAGACAATCAGCAGGATGGCCGCTGTAATCAGCAGCGAGGTCACCAGCGCCAGGAGTGCGGCCTGTTCGACGTTTGCCAGCGCGGCCCTTCTGTCTTCCAGCACAAAGAGTGTCCAGGGCGTGCCCTCGGCGGCAACAGGGTATGGATCGAAGGTTGCTGCCGAGACGATGTGATCGCCGACTTCAGCGCCCGCAGTGGTTGTGCCGACAAGTGCTGCAAGTGCGGGATCATCGTTTATCATGGTGATGCCATCACGGCCAAAGAGATGCTGTGAGGCGCTGGCGGTGTCACGTGTGTCGGCCAGGTAGAAGCCTGCGTTGTCTACCAGCAAAAACTGGAATTCCCGCGGCGTCTCAAACAGTCCTCTGGCATCGATCAAGCCCAGGAAACTGTCCGCCCGCACATCAACGAGGATACCGCCCGCCGGCTGCCCGCGATAGTAAAGAGGAACGGCTACCTGCACCACCGGTGTGCCTGTCTCACCATGGTGCCCCAGCAGCACCGGCGAAATATAGACTTCGCCGCGTTCCCGGGTGCTGAGAGCCTGAAAAGCCGATTCGTCACCCAGGTTTTCCAGGTCAAAGGGGAGGGCGATTTGCGGCGGCGAGTCCGGGTCATTATGCTCGACTCGCAGGAGTTCCTGGCCGCTGGCGTCCAGCAGATGAATACTCTCCACCGTTTCCGAGCGCTGCATCAGGTCAAAGGCTTCAGCACTCAGACGGCTGAGCGCATCCGCGTATTCCTGGCTGAACTCTGCATGTTCCAGCGGTGTGATGTCTGTCTGGCCGAGTCGGTAGCTGGTTTCCAGCAGCGTGTCCAGTGGGGAGCTGTCGGCCAGGTTCAGGGCAGTTTCCGGCAGCGTCTGTAGAAATGTCGTGACACGGTTCGTGATCCCGACGGCTACGCGCTGCTGCTCACTGCTTGCCAGCCTCAATTCGGCATCGCGT
>JALSTC010000434.1 GCA_026983935.1 Ardenticatenia bacterium | reverse complement strand
TCCAACTGCTCAATAACGCTCTGTGCCGTCTGGCTGAACATCTGACTGGCATAGGGAAAAAGGCGGCGATAATGTTTCGCCAATTCGTAGAGTTCTGCCCTGCTGACAGAACGCTTCTCAAGCTGGTAGGCATACTTGCGCTCGGCCAGCGCCATGTTGTACAGTCCCCGGCAGGCTTCCAGCACATGCCGCAGGTTGGTTTCCTGAGACCGGGAGGGATAGAGACGGTACCTGTACGTGCGGATCATCGCTGTTTACACCCGAGGCAATTCTATCAGATTGCAGCGTTCAAAGAAAGGATGGCGGCGCTTCATCCCCACGGCTAAAGCCGGGGGCTTTCGCGCCGATGTTTCGGTAAGCCGAAAGCGCAAATGCAGCACCCAGATCGTGAGGACGAGAATATGATCACCTTGCTTGTTGGTACGCAGAACCGCGGCAAACAGCGTGAATACCAGGATTTGCTGGCTGACCTGCCCGTCAAATGGGTCAGCCCGGCGGACGTCGGACTCACGGGTTTTGACGCGGACGAAAACGGTACATCCTTCGAGGAAAACGCACGCCGTAAGGCGCTCTCCTACGCGCAAGCTGCCGGAATGCCCACGCTGGCCGACGATTCAGGGCTGGTTGTGGACGCCCTGAACGGTGCGCCGGGGATTTACTCGGCTCGTTATGCTGGCCCGGACGCAACCGACGCTGACCGTTATAGAAAACTGCTCCAGGAGTTAAGCGGTATACCGGACGCTCACCGGACGGCACGATTTGTCTGCGTGGTAGCGCTGGCGCTGCCAGAAGGCACGGTCTACACAGCGCGTGGAACGGTCGAGGGGACGATCGGTCATGCACCGAAGGGCAGCCAGGGCTTTGGCTATGACCCCATTTTTGTTCTGCCCGACGGTCGTCATCTGGCAGAGCTACCACCACACGAAAAGCACCGGATCAGCCACCGAGGACGGGCCATCGCGGCATTCAAGCCGAAGCTCCTGGAAATCCTTGAAGCACTCAATACCCCTGATGACGGATAACTAACTATCTTCAGAAACGGCAAAACCATGATCAACAGCATTCATGTAACACTGGCAAAAAGAGCGGCAGCATCTGCCGACCCGACGATACTCCCGACATTCATGTTCTTCAGCACCGAGCCAGAAGACGATGTATCTTTACTGAAGCGCTTTGTGCCCGCAATCTATGGAGAAAAAAGTGGCGATACGATCAGCCTCATCTGGTATCTCCCTGATCCTGACATAAAGCTTGGACAGGTGAACTTCTCGCGGGATGATGCCATCAGGTATCAGGACTGCAATGAAGCTGCTGGCATCGTACAACTGCTTATCGTCCATGATGCACCGGAGGCGACCGAACAGAGATACCTGGAACTTAGTCGATTCTACATAGACTGGACGGGCATTCTGGGCAGTTTCGATCTGTCTGATCCCCAGTTCCCACGGTCACCGATCAGTGGACTGAAGCAGCGATATGCCCACCTGCTCCGCAACGCCAACCGCCTCACGGCGGCTGCGCAGGCACTGCTGGATGAGCTGGCGCTTGCCAGGCAGGATGGCGACACATTCAGCCCTCATGCCGCCCATGCCTTGCACGAAGCGGCACTGCTGGCCGAAGCAGGGGGGATAGAAGATGCCATGGAATACTTCGAAACAGTCGCTCTGACGGTTTACTCTAACCACCATGATGCTCTGCTGGGGTTGGCCATGCTGGCAAAGGAAAACTTCGAGCAGGTTGTTCCACTGTTAGGCCGTGCCTATGCCGTTCGCAGGCAGGAGAACGAACTTCGACTATTTGCACGGGCATTCGCGCAATCGACAGGACAGTCTCAGCGTACGATATATAAAGCCGTGCGCGACTACAGCGGAAGTGTGAATCTGGACGAGCCGCTGTTCCACGATCCCTCTGGTGTACCCCTGCACATTTCGGCTGGCGAGGTTCTCGCACATATCGACGCACTCAAATCATCACTGGCCGCCCCGTAAAGGGAGCGCTGGTTGGATATGCACTGTAACCTTTGCCCGATTCCTGTATCTAAACATGCGTTGGCATAGCGAGATGCAAGAAGGGGTTTTACATGGCAGAAATCAACGTCACATGGGTACAGAGCTTTCAATTCATCGGCACGGACAGCACCAAGCATTCCGTCGTGCTCTCCGGCAGTGGGCCGGAGGATGGTATCGGTATGAAGCCATCGCAGTTGCTGCTTGTGTCTCTGGGATCATGCACGGCCTATGATGTGGTCAACATCCTGCGCAAGAAACGCCAGAAGCTCACCGGCCTGCGTGTCCGGGTGACCAGCGAGCAAGAATCCGAGCCGCCCTGGGCTTACAGCAAGATTCACATCCACTACGAAGTAACCGGTCACAACCTGAATCCGGACGCCGTTGAACAGGCCATCCACCTCTCTGAGGAGAAATACTGCTCGGTATCCGCGACACTGAAAAAAGGGGTCGAACTCACTTACGACTACGAGATCATTGACACAGCGGAGTAACAGACCTGACAGATAAGCAGGCCGGGGCCATACGCATAACTGCCCCGGCCTGCTCTATCAACCGCCGACAAACCGGCTGGCAAAGATCGCCAGTGTGAGCAAGCTGAAGTTGTACAGAAAATGTGCAGCAATGGCCGCCACCGTCCCGAAGTAATGGCGCGTCCACCCCAGTAC
>JALSTC010000433.1 GCA_026983935.1 Ardenticatenia bacterium | reverse complement strand
CGGCATCAGGGATCATCGAGCGCAGTTTGATCACTTTGAACAGCCGTCCGCCCTGGCCAACACGTACCTGCCGAAAGAAGATCGGCCCCGGCGAATCAAGCCGCATCACAAGCGCCAGTACAGGCAGCAGGACGGCAAACAGTGCCAGCCCGACCAGCGCCAGCGCGATGTCCATCATGCGTTTGAGCAGTGGATAGGGATCGAAAATCGAAGCCGATTCTATCGGCAGCACAATTGCCCAGTCCTTACCCACGTACTCTACCGGCACCCGACCGGTCAACCGCTCATAAAGAATCGCCATCGGCACGATGGAGATGCCCTGTTGATGGCAGTCCATCACGCCCTGGAACAGCTCACCGGACAGCTCGCAGGGAGTCGCCACAATCAATTCCGCAATCTGATGCTGCCGCGAGAGATGCAGCAGATCGCGTCCCGTGCCGATCACAGGCAAACCGCCGACCGATATCTGCTGTGTTTCGGCATCGCCGACAGCACCAACGAGGTCATACTGGCTCAACGCGTGTTCGCGGATCGCCTGAGCGATCGCCGCCCCACCCCAATCTGTCCCGACAATCAACGCACGCCGCCGCTCACTGGCCCAGTCCATCATATAAGGGCGCAGCAGCCGCCACAATGCGATCAGCAGGAAAGAGGCCACACCATAATACAGAATGAACAAACGCGGCAGGGCATCTCGCGGGGACAGGAAAAAGATAATCAGATATACAACCAGTACCTGAAACGTGATGATGACCAAGCGGCCCAGAGTCATGATGCGGCTGGAGGCAATCTGCAGGTCATAGAAATCGTTGGCAGAGGCCAGCAGCAGCCACAACCCCGGCAAGATCAGAAACCAGTATCCCTGCTCAAGTATAAATATCAGATTAAATGGTCGTCGCCGATCCACCAGAGACCAGATCCACAGGGCAATGAGAACGGCCAGCACCGTCGCCAGCACATCGCCAAGGCGCAGCAAAAACCGGCGCTCTGAAATGCGCAGTTGTGGGCGACGCCGCCGACGTGGTCTGGGTTCAAAAAACATGGTGCGCCCTTACCGTCTGCTCTCTACTCCGACTGTCATATCAACCCCGCCAGATAACCTGCGTACACTGACCAGCAACGCCAACCACACCGCAAGACTGATCCCGGAAATAGCCGCGCCCAGCGCAAAAGCATCTTCCCCAAAAGGGTCCTGCCGCGGCCACGATTCAAGCCGCACCAACGTCTGATCCTGCGGCAGATTTGATTCGATCTCGGCAGCAGCATCCACATAAGCACGAGGACGAATCGGATCGAAGTTGTTGAACATCGGCACACCGTCCAGCATATTCAGGTTGGGCAACAAGGATGTGCGCAACTCTGGCCAATGCTCTACGGCCACGCGATAATCATTCAATGGGAAGAACACCTCGAACTTAAGATGACGTTCAACACTGGCGGGCATGTACAGGATGGCCGCTTCATCTCGCGGCACGGCAAACGAACGGAAAAACGCAGCGGGCACAGTGGGATTAAGGCCCCGAAATGCCCAGAACAGATCGAAAGCCACAAAGACCAGCGCCAGCGCCTGCCAGATACCCCGCCAACCAGACTCTGCTTCAGACGGCATTAACAGCGTCAGTACGGCACAGCCTGCTACAAAAGCGCCCAGAGTAACAAACCCGCCGATCATCACTTTTACAGCAGGGACGGTATCCGGCAGCATGTGCGGAGCCAGTGCGGCAGCCACAACAACCATGCCAGCGCCGCCCGCCGCAAACAAACGACTCCAGAACACTACCCGGGGGGTCTTGTACCAGCCGTAGCTGACGCCGATTCCAGCCAGCACACTCAAGGCAAAGACGGTCAGCAGCAACCAGCGCACCGGCCCTTGAAATGCGCTGAAAGTCGGAACAAAGCGGTATAGCAGCGGAAAAAGCGGCCCATTCTTACCCAGCGCAATCAGAAAGGCCAGAATGGCCATTCCAGCCCAGAAAGGGGCCGTATTCAGAGCATGAGGATGTTCAATACGACGCCAACGACGAATCCAGGCCGCGAAGCCAGATACTGCCGCCACAAGCGGCAGCAGGCCGATATAGGCCGCGTCTTCAAAATACGCACCTTCCGTGATGTAGCTGCCATCGGCGGGTGTACCAAATATATTGGGGGACAACAGATTGAGTGCTCGTATGGGCGAATAGCTGAAATTCGTCACCCAATCATATCCCAATCCTGCAGCACGCTCTGACAGGCGAAGCAGTTGGAAGGTCGGCAGCAACTGCGCCGCCGCCATACTCACACCAAGCATCATCGCCGCCGCTGCAAGCCCCCAGGCCTTCAACCTCGCGCGGCCCTGCAACATCCACCAGCCCAGCCAAAGCACATACGCACCTGTGCCCAACAAGACATAGTAGGCGGTCTGTGCATGCCCGGCCAACAACAGCATAGCAACTGCCAGCGCCATCCACGCCACGTCCACCCTTCGCCGTTCCAGGAGCAAACGGTGACTCGCCAAAAACAACCAGGGCATCCAGGAGGCGGCTGCCGTCGTTGGAAATGATCCCAGCCGAGCGATCAGATAACCGCTCAATGCGAACGCCAGCGTACTGACAGCACGACCAAATGCAGGCAGCCGCCATGCCCCCGTGAAACACCACATCCCCACCGCCGCCCAGACAATATGTCCCACAGCCAG
>JALSTC010000432.1 GCA_026983935.1 Ardenticatenia bacterium | reverse complement strand
CCGCATTCAGCGCGGCCTGAGAGGGGCCGCCCCGGAGCTGCTCCAACTGGAGCCGGGCGATTTCCATAGAGAAGCTCGCCGCGCCAACCTGCGCTTCGGCAAGCTCCGTCCCCCGTTGATCGCGGAAAGCCTGCTGGGCGTCGTCATACGCGGCCAGAGCCTGCTCATAGCGCAGTTCCGCGACGCGCACGGCCTCCGGGCTGACGCTGTTATCACGCAAATCAATGTAAGCCGCCCATGCGCTGTTGACGTTGGCCCGGGCTGCCTGTAAGTCGCGCTCAGAGGGTGGCTCCTGCAGCACATCCAGGTTCAACCGGGCAATGGTCAGTGACCACTCCGCCTGCTCCAGGGCAATCCGCTGAGCCTCGCCATCCAGCCGGGCCAGCTCCTGCCCCGCCTCCACGTGTTGGCCTTCCTCCACCAGGACAGCCTCCACAATCCCCGGCAGCTCAAAGCTCAGCTCTGCCACCTGCGCCGCTTCCACACGGCCAGTTGCACGCACGGTAACCAGGATATCGCCGCGTTCCACGGTCGCCGTCTGATAGCGCGACGACTGATCGACTTCCGGGCCCTGGGCCTGCATATTACGGTAAGCCAGAAAGGCACCCACGGCCACAGCCAGCACGATGACTACCATCACTACCCTGCGCATCACAACCCTTCACCTGACTGAACAACAGTGCTCCGGGACAATAATAACACGGTATTTCTAAAGGGGGACTGTGTCAATCTTCACAACACCAGACGCAAAAGGTCTGAATTGCTCAGGCACCGGTAACGTGGTAGGATATGTCATATGTTTCACAAACTTTTTATACTCAGGAGTTATCACTTAAATGTCATCTGAAATTCCCGACATTGTCATTGGCCGTCTGCCCATCTATCTGCGTGAACTGACGCTGCTGGCACAGGAAGGCCAGGAAGTCACCTCCTCCCATGAGCTGGGAAAGCGCCTGGGTATCAGTTCCGCACAGATTCGCAAAGATCTCTCCTGGTTTGGCCCGTTCGGCAAGCAGGGAACAGGTTATCAGATTAATTATTTGCAGGAGCAGCTCAAGAAGATATTGCAGGTTGACCATGAATGGCCAGTTGCCGTCGTAGGCGCTGGCGACCTGGGACGTGCGCTGGCGCGCTATGGCGGCTTTGCACATCGAGGCTTTCGTATTGCCTGCATCTTCGATAATGATCCGGGCAAGATCGGCAGCTATGTGGGCAATTTACAGGTGCTCGGTGTCGAAAAGATCAAAGAGGAAATTGCCGCTCATCACATCCAGATTGCCATGATCGCCGTACCGGCATCCCATGCTCAGGAAGTAGCGGACACGCTGGTTGAGGCAGGGGTACGAGCCATTCTCAATTATGCGCCCATTATCCTGTCCGTACCCGATGGTGTCAGGGTGCAGTACATCGATCCCGCGGCGCATTTGCAGCACATGACCTACTACCTCCGCTGATCACGCTATCCAGACATAATCTGGCCCGGCAGGCTGACAATCAAACCGTGCCCTGCACCAACATGCGCATCAGCGCCAGGTTATTCAACGCACGGCCCGTTCCCACCGCCGTAGCGACAATCGGATTCTCCGATCGAAATGCGGGCACGCCTGTCTCCTGCGTGAGATATTGATCAATGCCCCGTAAAAGCGCCCCGCCGCCAGTCAGCATGATTCCCCGATCGATGATGTCCGAGGCCAATTCAGGCGGCGTGCGCTCCAGGACCGATTTCACCACCTGGGCAATCTCACCCAACGGCTCGGCGATGGCCTCAACAACTTCCCCTGTGGAAACTGTAATCGTCCGGGGTAGGCCGCCAACCTGATCACGTCCCTGAATCTCCATCGTCATTTCTTCCGGCAGCGCAACCGCAGCGCCAATCTGAATTTTGACGGATTCGGCAGTTGGCTCACCGATCACCAGGCTGTACTTACGCCGCACATAGTTAATGATCGCCTCATCCAGCCGCGAGCCGCCAATCCGGACGCTGTCTGCAACCACAATTCCGTTCATTGCCACGACGGCTGCCTGGCTGGCCCCGCCGCCGAGTTCAAGCACCATGTTACCCGCAGGCGTATTGACCGGCAGCCCGGCGCCGATCGCCGCTGCCAGCGGCTCCGGGATCAGGAATGCCTCCCGGGCCCCGGCCTGAATAACCGCCTCGTGCACCGCCCGCCGCTCCACGCTCGTCACGCCATACGGCACACTGATCATCACCGTCGGCTTGAACAACCGGACACGACCGAGCACCTTATCAAAGAAGTAGCGCAGCATGGCCTCGGTCACTTCATAATCGGCGATCACGCCATCGCGCAGCGGACGCAGGACTTCAATATTCTCCGGCGTACGCCCCCACATATCGCGGGCTTCCTGACCGATGGCCACGACCATCGGCGGTTCTTCCTCAACCGTCAGTGCCACCAAAGACGGTTCCTGCAGCACAATCCGTTCATTCTCGTAGATCAGCACATTGGTCGTGCCAAGGTCTACGCCCAGTCTCTTGGAAAAAATCGCCATCTTAACCTCCAGCGGCCCCCAAAATCACACTGCCGTAACAAAGGGGCAAGGGCGCTCCATTTGCCACATGCACATCCCCGGCTATCCCCACAGAGTATAACCACATAAAAGCAGATGCGCCTACTCACCACCCCACCGGGCGCAGATAAATAAAAATGCTGTGGCA
>JALSTC010000431.1 GCA_026983935.1 Ardenticatenia bacterium | reverse complement strand
GTTCAGCCCTGCCGTAATCTGATGCCAGGTTTGGCCGCCGTCGTCGCTGCGGAAAAGACCGCCGTGTCCAAAGCCCAGACCCGCCAACACCATATCCGGCGAAGCAGGGTTCAGCGCCACCGCCATCACCTGCGCATCGCTCGGAACGCCCAGGTTCAACGTGCGCCAGCTCATCCCGCCGTCATCGCTGCGCAAAAGCCCGCGATTGCCCGTCGCCGCGTAGACCGTTTGCGCGCTGCGTGGGTCTACGGCCAGCGCGGTGACGTTGGCGTCCTGGGATGTGGCGTCGTTGGCCTCTTGCCAGCTCCCGCCGCCGTCGTGAGAAACGTAAATGCCCCTGGCGGGCAGGCCCTCATCCACCGTGCCCGCTGAATAAAACGCCGTCGAGCCGGCGTAAACCGTTTGCGGGTCGCTGGGCGCAAAAGCAAACGCCAGCCAGCTTTGCCCGCCGCCGAGATTGCCGCCGTTGGTGAAGTTCCAATTTTGGCCGCCTGTCACGCTGTTGAGGATGACCCCTTGCCAGTCATCAGCGGCCAGCACGTGCATCGAATCGCTGGGGTCAACGGCCACAACGTACCATTCCAACACGCGGGCGGGCGGCGTGCTCAGCCCTTGCCAGGTGGCCCCACCGTCCGTGCTGGTGAAAATGCCGCTGCGCGCCGCCGCGTAAACGTGCGCCGGATCGTGCGGGTCAACGGCTATATCGCGCACCTGCGCGCCGGTGTAGCCCGCACTGGCAACCTGCCACGTGCGCCCGCCGTCCTCGCTGAGGAAGTTTCCGCCGCCGTAGTTGTTGGCAAAAATGCGGTTCGCGTCGCGCGGGTCGACCTGGAAGTCAATCGGGAAGCCTGCGTGCACACCCGGCGGCCCCCAACCGTCATTGCCCCCGCTGACCTGCTGCCAGGTGTGGCCGCCGTCCTCGCTGCGGAAAATGGCGTCCGGGCCGCCCGCGTAGGCAATGTTCGGGTCGGCGGTGGCGAACTCCACCGAGTTGATGTTGTGGTTTTGGAGCACATGTTGCCAAGACTGCCCGCCGTCGGTGGTCAAATAGACCCCTCCGCCCTCACGATATTGGTTGTTGCCCGTGCCTGCCAGCAAAATATCGGGGTTGGTCGGGTGCATAAAGAGCGAGCCGACGTACAGATTGCCCAGCCCGTTGTTGATCTGCTGCCACGTCTGGCCGCCGTCCGTGCTCTTGAGCACACCCACGCCGCCCGGCGTGCCGCTGGTGGGGTCAGAGTTGGCCGCCTCGCGGTCAAAAATGCCCGTCGAAACGTAGATCACGTTCGGGTCGCGCGGGTCGATCCACACATAGCGCGCCAGGTTGTCGCCGCGCCAGATCGCCTGCCAGGACTGGCCGCCGTCGGTGGTTTTGTAAACCACGCCCCGCACCATGTCGAACTCGCGCCCAAAGCGCTCCTGGCCCGCCCATTCCCAACTGCTGATCTCGGCGGCAGCGTAGACGATATCCGACGAGCGCGGGTCAACCGCAAAGCCGCGAAACGTGATTCCGTTTTCCGTCACGCCGTTGTCCATCTCCACCCAGCTTTGGCCGCCGTCGGTGGACTTGAAAATGCCGCGCACGTTTTGCGTGCCCGCCCAGATGATGTTGGGATTGTGCGGGTCAATGGTCAGGCAGAAGATCGGGATCGCGTCGCCGGAAAAGCCGGTGCGGGCGGTGATGCCGTTGTTGGAGGGAAACCACGTTCGCCCGCCGTCCGTGCTCATAAAAACGCCCGCCCAAGAGTCCGTCACATAGAGCACGTCGGGGTTGTCCGGCCTCATGCGAATATCGTAGCCCAGCCCGCCCAACGGCCCGCCGGTGCGCACCCACTCGCCGGGCCTGTATTCCTGTGGGGGAGCCACGACCTGTGGCTCAGCGGGTGGTGCAGGTTCGCCCGGTTCGGTTGGTGGGGCGGCTTCCCCTGTCTCACCAGGGCCGTACATAACGATATCATCCACGTAAGCCAGACTGTCATCCAGCGTTTCGAAAGCGAAGTACCCGGCAAGCAGCGGCTCCGGATCGCTGTACACCCACTCGGTCACGCCGTCCACCACGAAGGTGATCTGCCCGCCTTCGCCGATGATGTCAATCTCATGCCAGGCACCGGGCGTATGATAGGTCGTTGAAGTCGCCAGATTTTCCTGGAAGGTATCCGGCCAGTACTGCTTGCCCAGATAAGAACCGTTTTCCCGGAAGCCGATGAAATAGCGCCCGGCATCGTTAAGGCGATAAACCAGATGAATTCGGCCCTGGAGCAGCTTCACCCGGAAATGGAGCCGATAATCCTCGCCGGAGGTTTGATCGGGGTCAGGCCGCGCCCAGTAATGCCCTTCTCCGGCCAGTACCGGACTGCCGTCATCGGTGATCACCCGCCAGCCCGGTTCCAATGCCCAGGCGGGAGCATTGCCGGAATCGAAGTTTTCCTGGTAAATCACCGCTGTGCCCGGCCCTTGAGCCAGTCCGGGCAGTGCAGGTCCGGATAGCGCTGCCACGATTACAAACAACACAAACACGATCCGTCGTATCATCATGACCACACCTGTTTCCTTATGACAATAGAAGATGAACGCATGTACAGACGAAGGGTTTGATGTATGCGGGGATGTCACGGATACCGATTAGCGGCGGGCGCAGCGGGGGAGGTACTTGAATGGGGGTGAGCAGCCCGGCACTGCGACCAAAA
>JALSTC010000430.1 GCA_026983935.1 Ardenticatenia bacterium | reverse complement strand
ATATTGGGGATGTATGAATTTTCGTTGCAGAAGACGCACTGCCAGGGGCAGACCCGGCTGGTCAAGATCGTGGCGACCGGCGCTGGCCCCCAGCCGCATTCTGGCTCCAGGGGCCAGTGGAAAGACGTGCGGAGCTTCCGGCTGGCAGGTTTGGGCCAGAGCGTGCGGTCAATCATCGGCCACTCGGCCATGGATTTTGCCCCGACACCGAGCACCAGCCGGGGGAAGGCTGCCGGGTCTTTCACCAGATCAACGATGATATTCTCGCCGGGGCCCTGGCAGATGTGGTCGATTTCTTCAACCGCCATCATTTCATCTGGGGCCACCGTCGCATGCATGCCGCCCGTGATGATGACGCTGTTGGGATTGACTTCTTTGAAGAGCCTGGCCGATTTACGGGCCACAGGGAATGTGTAGCTGCGCACATTCATGATCAGCATCTCGTAGCCCTTGAGCTTCCGGCGGAGCTGATCCCAGGATGTGACGGCACGAGTGGAGAGGATGTCGGTCATGATCCCGTTCTGGTGCATGATCGTGCGCAGCAGCCCCAGACCGTGATCCTGCCACTGTTCATGCGGGCCGGCAGGATTGACCAGATCGCCCAGATCACCCAGGTCCAGCCAGAGTATTTTCGGCTTGTCGGTTTTTTGTGCCCTTGGCCAGAATCTCACTGTAAGCCCCTCCGCTCTCAGGCTGTTTTGACTGCCTGCTGTAAATCGCGTCACACAGCGTACGTGCATCGCACTATTTTACAGAACAAACCTCGCCCGGCCAAAGGAAAACTTCAGGCACGGGCAAGGTTGATTGCGTTGTAAGACGGTGCATTCAACGGGTGCTCTGCAGCTCCTACCCGCAGCTACACGATCCGCCTGATGCGGCATCCTGGCTTCCGGTTCGGAAGGACTGCCCGCAGCCGCAAGTAGAGATGGCGTTGGGGTTGTCAATGCGGAACCCCCCGCCCATTAACTCGTCCACATAATCAATGTGTGCCCCTTGCAGGTACATCAGGCTGGTGGGATCAATCAGCAGACGGACGCCATCAATCTCGACGACGGTGTCGAGGGCATCCGGAGTTTCCTCGAAAGCCATGCCGTACTGCATCCCGGAGCATCCACCTCCGGCGACGAACACGCGCAGCGCGTGGTTTTCCAGGTTGCGGGCCGTCATCAGTTCCTGAATTTTGCCGACGGCTGTTGGGGTCACATGTAAGATGGCCTCGGCTGCTGTGTTTTGTTCTTCGTTCAGGTGAGCTGTCATGTTCGGTGACTCCTTCGATGGTATGGCAGGGATCAAGATTTTAGCATGGATAGAAACAGGCGTCAATAAAAAAGATGACAGTCTTTTTATTTATGTCTGTGTAGTCTGCACGTCTGCTTCCGGTATGAAATAGGCACAGGTATCATCGCCCTCGATCATATGGGAGACACGGCGCGGTACGATGCCTCCCAGCAGATTGGTGATCATGCGCAGATCCATTGTGCACAGTTCTTGATGTTCGGCGGCCAGATGATGATAAGGGCAGTTGCCGGTGCGCAGCATATATCCCTGTTCAACGGCTTCCCAGCGGGCATCATAGCCCTGTTGTGTCAGATAGTCTACCACCTCATTCAGTCGCTGCGAGATAGGCATGTCCTGCACGGCAGCGGGAGCGGCCATCTCGTTAGCCACGCCTTCCAGAATGACATTGATCTCGCGCTCAGGCAGGCGGGCCTTGATCTGGTTGAGCAGCTCTCCCATCAGGTTGCGGTAGTTGTTGGGGAACAGATCGAGGGCTTTATCCGTCAGTGTATAGACATGTTGGGGGCGGCCTGGAGTGGTGCGGCGGCGCACTGTTGGCGCTTCCACCAGCCCATCACCGCGCAGTATCTCAAGATGGTGACGTACCGTGACAGCAGTAATGTTCCCGATGCGTGTACCGAGCGCCTCAACGATTTCTTCAACAGTGGCCTGGCCTTTTTCCTTCAGGACTTCCAGGATGTGCTGTCGCGTTTGCTGCATAGTGAATGCCTTTGGACCTGGGTCGACAATGCGCTGCATGACAGGCAGCGTGCTTATACTAGCACGCTGAAAAAAGCTTTGTCAAATTGACAAGATGTTAAACATAAAAAATATAACACGTCTCGAACCGTCAGAATCCCGACTCCTGGATGAACAACTCGATATCAATTGCGCTGCCGTCCGTCCCGGGCAGCAGCACCAGATCGTAGAGTGTACGACCCTCCAACGCCAGGCCGGGAATGATGGCGATAACTTCGTTGTTGAGGGCGTTGCTCACCTGAATGTCATACGTGCCGACCGGCAGACCGATGAAACCGGTCGTTTCTCCGGGATCGAAAGCGCGTGACTCGTAGGTTTCGAAGCGGCCCTGTGGCGTTTCTGGCAGGGCGATTGGTGTGCCCTCCGGGCTGATCATCGAATCCGGTGCCACGGTAGGGGCAATGCCAGGCAGGTCAATGGTCACACGCAGGTTTTCCTGATCCGTCGTGGCATTGAGCACGCGCAGTATGGCCTGACTGGACAGCACAGGTTGATCGTAGTCCGGAGCTACGGTGACCTGCATCGTTTCCGGCGGACCATAGAGCAGCAGTGACAGCCGCGCGAGATCCAGCAGCGAGAGATCACCGATGTAGTAATCGGGCGTGTTCGGGGAATCCCCAGCGGGGCCGATGCGTAAGGTGTATTCACCCTG
>JALSTC010000429.1 GCA_026983935.1 Ardenticatenia bacterium | reverse complement strand
CCAGCCCCCCCCTGATCACCGACCCGGCAGAAGTCGCCCGCCAGCTTGCCGTCGCGCTCAATGCGGATGAGCTTGAGATTTACAACGCCCTGGCGTCCGATTCGCAGTGGGTGCTGCTGGCCCGGCCTGTCAGTGCGGCTGCCGGGCAGGCCGTGGAAGACCTGGATATCTTCGGCGTATCAGTCTCGCCAATTCCCCGTCGTGCCTATCCACAGGGCACGCTGGGGGCGCAGATCATGGGCTTCGTGGGGTATGACCAGCGGGGCTATTACGGCGTAGAAGGCGCTTACCAGCGTGATCTGGCCGGGCAGAGTCTCGTCAGCGAGGAAAGCACCATCCCCTTTGAAATCTCGGCGCAGCTTGCGCCGCGCAATGGCCGCGATCTGGTGCTGACCATTGATCGCGATGTGCAGTTCCTGGCGGAGGCGGAGCTGCTGCGGGCGATTGACATCAGCGGTTCCGAGCGCGGCACGATCATCATCATGGATCCGCGCACCGGCGAGATTCTGGCGATGGCGAGCTTCCCTTCATTTGATCCCAACACCTACTATCAGGTGACAGACGCGGATGTTCTGGTCAATCCGGCGATCAGCGAGCAGTATGAGCCTGGCTCTGTCTTCAAAGTGGTGACGATGGCCGCCGCTATTGAGGAAGGCGTCATCCTGCCGAACAGCACCTACAACGACCAGGCTTCCATCGAGTGCGGCGGGATCACCGTCTCGAACTGGGACCGCGCTTCACACGGCCTGATTGATATGACACAGGTGCTGGTGCAGTCGCTCAACGTCGGGACCTCCACCGTGGCCATGCAGATGGGGCCGACGCGCTTTTACCGTCGGGTGCAGGCTTTTGGCTTCGGGCAGCCGACGCTGGTCGATCTGGAGGGAGAGGCCGCCGGGACGCTGTCTGTGCCGGGCGATCCGGATTGGCAGGAGAGCCAGCTTTGTACCAACAGCTTCGGGCAGGGGCTGGCCGTCACGCCGCTGCAAATGCTGACGGCAGTGAATGCCATTGCCAATGACGGCTTGATGATGCAGCCGCACGTCGTCTACCAGGTGATTGACGGCGAAGATGTGTTCACGACGCAGCCCTCGCCGATGGGGCGTCCCATTTCTGCACAGACGGCGCATATGGTGCGTGACATGATGGTACAGGTCGTGCAGTACGGCGCGACGGATGCCCAGGTGCCCGGTTATACCATCGCGGGTAAGACCGGCACGGCGGAAATCCCCATCCCCGGCGGTTATGAAGAGGGTACGTCCATTGTGACCTTTGTCGGCTTCCTGCCTGCCGATGATCCGCAGGTTTCTGTGTTGATCAAGCTGGATCGGCCCGATGAGTACTGGGGGAGCATTGTCGCCGCGCCGATCTTCGCGCATCTGGTGGAGCGGCTGGTGCTGCTGCTGGAGGTTCCGCCGGACGATGTGCGCGTGCAGCTTGCCGCACAGGGTGGCAATATCAACGCGGTGGAACGATAGGACGGGGTAAGCGTGTATGCCAGGTAATCTTCCTGTCGCGCTGACGATGGGCGGCACGGCGTTTTTGCTGGCGGTGATCTGGGGCGATCCCTTCATCACCGTTTTGAAGCGGCTGAAGCTGGGTAAGCAGATACTGGAGAGCCTGCCGGGCAGTCATCAGGCCAAGGCCGGCACGCCGACGTTTGGCGGGCTGATGATCCTGATCCCGGCGCTGCTGCTGACGCTGGCGCTGAACGTTGCCAGTCTGCTGAATCCTGATATTCGCACCGGGCCGAGCATTCTGATGCCGCTTTTCATGCTGGTGGGTTTTGGCGTATTGGGTGCGATTGATGACTGGGAGGGCGTGCGCGGTCTGCATGAGCGCGGGCAGGGCCTTTCCGCGCGGACGAAATTTGCCGGGCAGGTGGTGCTGGCGGTTATCGGGGCGCTGGTGATGTCGCTGTGGGAGGGCGGCTTTCAGCACGCCAATGCCATTTTCCTGCCGTTTATCGCCATTCCGCTGCCGATTCCGCCGCTGATCTGGATACCGGTGGCCGTGTTTATCATCGTCGGCACCTCGAACGCCATCAATTTCACTGATGGGCTGGACGGCCTGGCCGGAATTATCACCGCCAGCGCCTTTGGGGCCTACGGTGTGATCGCCTATTTGCAGGGGCAGATTTTCCTGGTGCAGTTCAGCTTCATCATTGTCGGGGCCTGCTTCGCCTTTCTGTGGTACAACGCGTACCCCGCGCAGTTGTTCATGGGCGATACCGGGTCGCTGGCGCTGGGCGCGGCGCTGGGCACGGTGGCGCTGATGACCGGCCAGTGGCTGCTGCTGCCGATCATCGCCATTGTCCCCGTGGCGGAGGCACTGAGCGTGATCATTCAGGTGCTCTATGCCCGTTATACGGGAGGGCGGCGGATTTTCAAGATGAGTCCGCTGCATTTGCATTTCCAGCTTTCTGGCTGGAGCGAAATGCAGGTCGTGCAGCGCTTCTGGCTGGTGGGGCTGCTGGCAGCCATGATCGGGATTGCGCTGGCGCTGATATGATGGACGATTCGCTCAGAGGAAAGCATGTGATTGTGATGGGCTTTGCCCGGCAGGGCAGGGCGCTGGCCCGCTGGCTGCCGTCAATCGGCGCACGGGTGACCGTCACCGACAGGCGCGATAAGGCCGCCTTTGGCGATGTGCTGGCTCCCTACCGGCAGGCGGGCGTCCGTTTTGTGCTGG
>JALSTC010000428.1 GCA_026983935.1 Ardenticatenia bacterium | reverse complement strand
CGCAGTATGCACATCTGCCACATCTGCCAGTTTTTTTCTATCCTTCAACGCCTCAAAACTTGAAACTCAGCACTCAAAACTGCATTTTGTTACCCGATCCGCACGCGGCTGCCGGACGGCGTTTTCTCGACTTCCAGGTGAGCCGGGAAGGCGTCGCGCAGGTCGTCTATGTGCGTGATGACCAGAATCAGATCGAAGTCGTCGGCGATGGCATTGATCGCCTCGACCAGCCGCTCCCGCCCGATGGCATCCTGTGTGCCGAATCCCTCATCAAGAAACAGCGTGCGCAGATGCGCCCCGGCCCGCCGGGCCAGCAGCTTGCTCAGTGCGATGCGCACGGCGAAGTTGATACGGAAGGCTTCCCCGCCGCTGTAGAGCGCATAGTCGCGCTCGCCCATCTCATCGGCGATGCTGATATCCAGCGTTTCCGCGACCCCGCCTGTGACCTTCTCCCGCTGTGTACTGAGCCGCACCTGCATCCGCCCGTCGGTCATGCGGGTCAGGATGGCATTGGCGGCGTCCTCCAGCTCCGGGATGGCCGCCTCGATGATCATGGCCGGGATGCCGTTTTTGCCGAATGCCTCGCGAAGCTGCCGGTAGAGGCCCTGCCGCTCCAGCATCTCCTCACGCCGTTTGCGCAGTGCCTCCTGCCGTTTGCGCAGCCCCTCCATCGCGCCGAGGGCCTGCTGTGCCCGGGCGCGTTTTTCTGCGGCGGTCTGCAGGGCAGTGCGTTTGCTACGGACTTCGTCGACACGGCGGTTGGCTTCCGCCACCAGCTCCCGCAGCCGTTCGACCTCGCCCCGTGCTGAATTGCGGGCGGCTTCATCCTCCTGACGGGCGCGGCGCAGCCGGGCCAGCCGTTTGTGCGCGGCATCCAGCGCCGCCTGTGCCTCCGGCAGCGAGTCCAGCGCGATCTGGAGCTGCTGC
The DNA here is from genome assembly GCA_026983935.1 of Ardenticatenia bacterium. GTDB lineage: Bacteria > Chloroflexota > Anaerolineae > Aggregatilineales > Ch27 > JALSTC01. Next base: position 1,770 of record JALSTC010000428.1, on the reverse strand, counting down.
CGCCGGACTTCATAGGCACGGTAGGTATCCAGATTCTCGCGAACGGCAGCATGCGCCGATCGGTCATAGCCCAGCGCGGCGATTTCCTCGGTGAGCGCAGCCAGTTGGGCGCGGGCTTCCCCGGCGTAGTTTTCGGCCTGCAGAGCTGCCTCCACGCTTTCCAGCGCGGCACGGGCTTCGGCCAGGCGGCTCTCGGCGTCGCGGGCGGCATCGCGCCGGGCGCGGAGCTGCCCCAGCCGCTCACGCAGCGGATCGAGCCTGCGCAGTTCAGGCGTCAGGTCGGCGATATGGGCCTCATGATCGGCGATTTCCCGGCGGATGGTTTCCAGGCGGGCGGCGTTTTCCCGGTATTGGTCGCCGCGGGCTTTGCCCTCATCCCGGTACTGCGCGATCAGATCGGCCCGCTGCTGCGGGGACAGCGGCTGCTGGCAGGTCGGGCAGACCGCCGATTCCGGTGGTGCGGCTTCCAGCGTATCCAGCCGCGCCTTGATGGCATTCATCTCCGCACGGAGCGCCTGGTTGGCGCTGCGCAGGGAAGCGGCTTCCTCATTCAGCGCGGCGATGGCCTCACGGAGCCGGTCGTGCTCTTTTTCCTTTTCTTCCAACGCCCGGATCGCGTTTTCCACCTCTTCCAGTTCGGTGAGAATGGCCTCTGCGTCGTCGGTCAGCCGCCCCAGTTCTTCGATGGCTCCCCGGTGGTCGCTGGCCTTGCTTTCCAGCGCGGCGCGTGCGGCGGCGATCTGCGTTTCCAGCGCATGGCGGCGCGATTCGGCGTCTTTGAGGGTCAGCAGCTTGTCGCCCAGCGAGCGGTCGGCCTCGCGGGCGGCTTCCAGCGCCTCATAACCGGCTTCGATGGACTCGCGTTGGGCGATGATCGCCTCATAATCGGCAATGCGCGTTTGCAGCCGCTCCGCTTCGGCCAGCAGCGTTTGTTCGTCGTCGGCGTATTCGTGCAGCCGACGTTCCAGATCGGCCAGCCGGTCAGACGCGGCACGGAGCCGGGCCGGAGCGTCGGCGATGGCGTTATAGTGCGCTTCGGCTTCCTGGAGCGCGGCCTCTGCTTCGGCATACTGCGCTTCAGCCTCTTGCAGGTCGCGCTTGAGGGCCGGTTCGCGAGCCAGTTCTTCCTCGATCTGGCTCAGCCGTCCGTCAATGTTGCCCAGCGATGTGTCGATCTGCCTCAGTTCGGCTTTGGCCCGCTCTTCGTAGACGCTCCAGGCATCCAGCCCCAGGATATCGGCCAGAATTTGCTTGCGCTGGGCAGGCGTCTTGACGGTGAAGGCGTCGGCTTTGCCCTGCTGCAAAAAGGCGCTGTGGACGAAGGTCTCGTAGTCCAGGCGCAGCAGGGCGTTGATGCGGGCCTGCGTCTCGCGGATGGTGGCGGCGCTGATCTCGTTGAAGCCGCCGGTCACCTCATCATCGCGGATGAACAGGCTGAGCTTACTCTGGCGGCGTTTGCGGTCGCGCTGGCGGACGACACGGTACAGGTCGCCCTCATGCTCAAAGTCTAGTTCGACGCGCATCTCATCCGCGCCGAGCGTGATCAGGTCTTCATCGCGGCGGGCGCGTGCCCGTCCCCACAGCGCCCAGGTGATCGCGTCCAGCAGCGAGGACTTGCCCGCGCCGTTGGGGCCGCTCAGGCAGGCGATGTGCAGCCCCCGGAAGACGATCGGCTCCGGGGCGCGGTACGGCAGAAAATTACGCAGAATGAGTCGGACAGGCAGCATCGGGTCTGATTCTCGGTGGGTACACAGAGCGTGCGTGTGAGGA
>JALSTC010000427.1 GCA_026983935.1 Ardenticatenia bacterium | reverse complement strand
CGCACACTGCTAACCGAGATCAACGAGCCGGTTTTTCGGGAGGGCGAGTGGCAGCTTTGCGAGCGGCATGGCTGGCCGGATGACCTGAGCTGGACGAATCTGGTCGGCTGGTGCTGGCGGCTGGACAATGAGCGGCGGCTGGTTGTGGTGAATCTGTCCGGGCAGCCATCGCAGGCACGAGTGCGCATCCCCTGGCCGGAACTGGCCGGGCAGATGTGGGAACTGAACGATCCCTTCAACGGGGATATTTTCCTGCGCTACGGCAGCGAGATGAACGATCCGGGGCTGTATGTCGGCCTGCCGCCCTATGGCGTGCACTTCCTGCGATTCGAGGAAGCGTGAGATGCCGCTGGTATTCGTCAGCTATGCCCGCGAGAATCAGGATTTTGTGCTGCGTCTTGTCCATGATCTGCGTCAGCACGGCGTCCCGATCTGGTTCGATCAACTGGCCATCCCCGCCGGGGCGCAGTGGGACGTGGTCATCGAAAACGCGCTGGAAGATGCCACGCATGTGCTGCTGGTGATGTCGAAAGCGTCGGTCAATTCGCCCAATGTGCGTGACGAAATTGATATGGCGATAGACGAGGACAAGACCATCATCCCGATCCTGCTGGAAGACTGCAGACGTCCGCTGCGCGTCCGGCGGCTGCAATATATGGACTTTCGCGGCGGCTATGAAAACGCGCTGCAAGGACTGCTGGCCGCCCTGCCCCGCTACGGCCTGCCCATGCGGCAGTCCAGGATGTCCCCACGACAGGCCACCTACTTTTACTTCTGGACGACACTCCTTGACCGCGCCCGGACGCAGACTTCCCTGCACGCTCACATCTCGCCGGGTAAACGTAATGTCATCGCCGCCAGCGCCGGGAAGCCTGGACTCAAGTTTCGCTATGCCCTGCACCGCCGGGATGCCAGCGTGCAGCTTGACATCGCCACTCCCGACCGCGCCCGCAACAAGGCGATCTTCGACACGCTGACCGCGGCGAAACCGGCCGTTGAAGCGGCTTTCGGCGGCCCGCTCGAATGGGAGCGGCGGGACGGCAACAAAGCCAGCCGCATCAAAAAGACGCTGCCGCTCGCCGGGCTGGACAATGAAGCCAACTGGCCGGATATCCAGACGGCCATGATCGCGGCCATGATCCGGCTGGCCGACGCCCTGCGCCCACACATTGACGCGCTGCCCGATTGAAACAGCGCCCCCGCACAAAATCCCCCATCCAGAGCCAGAAAAGAGCCTGACCGTACAGGCCAGGCTCTTGTGCTATCGGCAGCCGCTGCTGGAATGCTGCCTACTGGTAAACGGCGATCACCGTGCAGCTACTGTTCGCGATCACCGTGATCGGGTTGGCCGAGCCAGAGGCCCCGGTGCAGGTGCCGGTCCAGTAGGTGGGGCCGATCGGACTCGCCAGAACGCTGACCGCTGTCCCTGGCTGGAATTGACCGTTACCGCAGTTCGATGGCGTCTGAATATTCGCGGAGAGTCCCGCCGGTGGCCCGGAGACAAACCGCTGCCACGACGTGCCAGCACTCACAGTAACACAGCCCGGCGTGACATCCTGATGACAGTTGGCCGGGTCCCACAGGCACTGCCCGATCGGGGACAGTACACATTCGCTCGGATCAAAGCCGCAGGTATCACAGCTTCCACACGGCCCCCATCCATCAGAAGGCGTCGGTACGGGAGTGGAGCCGGGCACAACAGGTGGCGCTTCCACCAGCGGCACGCCGGGGCAGCTCGCGCTGCCGGTCACATCGCTGTCCGCAACCCACAGGCTGGTCACCACTTCACTGCCGGGAATCTGCGTCTTGTCAATCTCCCACCAGAGCGAGCCGTCCGTTGCCGCGTACTGCCCGATCACAAAGAAATCCTGCCCCGGCGGCAGCATCATGAAGATCGAGCGATAGTAGCCAGGGCCGACCCGCAGCGGCACATCCTCCCGGTCAGTGCGGATGATGCAGGGGCCGGCCACAGGCTTCCATGCCGGGTCGTAATCCTCCGCCGGGTCGTCCGTCACCTGGTAAGCCGTGTCGCCATATGAGTCCATGATGAACAGTTCGCTGTTGCCGGTGCGCCTTGAGGCAAACACGATCCAGTTTCCATCCGGCGACCAGTCCAACCGGGTCAGGCGGTCGGGCAGTTCGGTGAGCTGTCGGACATTCGTGCCGTCCTGCTGCATGGCATAGATCATGGCGCTGCCATCCGCCCCGCTCACGTAGGCAATCTGGCTGCCGTTCGGTGACCAGGACGGATACCAGTTCTCGGCTCCCTCCTCCGGCGTCAGCCGCGTAAGCTCCTGCCCCTCCGGCGTCATGGTGTACAGACTGCTCTGGCCGTCACGCCCTGTGACAAACGCCAGTTTCGTCGCATTGGGCAGCCAGTCGGGCAGCGTGTCAAGGGCATCGTCCGTCGTGATGCGCTGCACGTCCGTGCCGTCCGGATTCATCAGATAGATTTCAGGGTTGCCATCCCGATCCGAGACAAACGCGATGCGGTCACCCCGCGGTGACCAGGCCGGGAAGTTGTCGTTGGCCGGGTTATCCGTCAGGCGCATGACATTGGCCCCGCTGGCATCCATCACGTAAATCTCCGGGTTGCCGTCCCGATCGGAGACAAACGCGATGCGCTCCCCATCCGGCGACCAGGCCGGATAGGTATCCGCCCCCGGGTCCTCTGTCAGGCGGTAAAGCTCCGTGCCATC
>JALSTC010000426.1 GCA_026983935.1 Ardenticatenia bacterium | reverse complement strand
CCAGATCGACTCCCCGACCACATTTCTATCACTGGTCGGGTGGGGAACAGTAACTCTGGAAGCCTCCGCTGTCTCCGAAACGGCGGTGCTGGATGTGGCGCTCGTACTGGATACCTCTGAGTCGATGTCCAAGCCAACCGGCCAGGCAGAATATACGGCCATCGGCCAGGGGCCTGGCTCCGTACGATCGGAGTGTGTGGGCAACTACAACTGGGGCGGCTGCTGCAACGATCCCGGCAACGGAACGGTGGACCTGAACGGCGTCATCAGCGGCGTCACCAGCAATGTGGCCGACGGGGATTACAGCGACTTGATCTGTCAGCCGTTCAAGCAGGTGCGCGACGCCGCCCGTACATTTGTCCAGCGCCTGGACTTCGTTCGTGGCGACCGGGTGGTCTTCGTAACCTTCAACCGGACGGCAGGCGCTATCCTCCCCGATAACCCGTCCCCCCCGCCCGCGACTCTGCCACCGCTGATCACGGATGAGGGCGTTGCCATCCAGACTCTGAACAAAAAGATTGGTGTGCGCGTCAATCCCAACGGTACATGGAGCGACTGCCACACACGCTACTGGGAAACCAGCCTGTGGTGGACGTATGATTTTGTTGCACCCTGCCCGGACACCAATATCGGCGGCGGCATCCTTGCCGCCAACGATGTGCTGACTGACCCGCTTTATGTGCGGCGGACAGCCGTCTGGGTGATGATTGTGCTGAGCGACGGCGCAGCGAACGTAACCAGCCGTGCCGTGAACAATGGCGTCGAAGTGAATGTCGGCGAATACGGCTACGATGGTTACTGCCCCTGGTGGACGTTCTGCGATCCCACCGATCCACCGCCAACTGGCGACGGTGACGCAGCGCCGGAGTGCACCGAAGCCGATCCCGCTGGCACGCCCCATACGCCACCCTTCTGCAGTGACGCCGATCCCGCCACCCGCCACTTCTGCATGACGGCGGACGGTCGTGTGGACATGAGCGCCCCCGACTGTGACGTGACGCACTACGATGCAACGGACTTCGCCATGGATATGGCTGACTTCGCCGGGCTGGTGGAGGTGCAGCCGGGCGTGCCCGGCAACTTCATTGCCATGTATTCCATCGGCTTTGGGACACCGACAGACCCGATTCCACCGCTGGGAGAAGCCACGCTGCGCTACATTGCTGACGCCGGGGACAACGGCCTGATTGACAATGACCACTTCCAGGACTGCCGTAATGACCACGAATGCGGCGATGAAGGGCCGCCTTACGATCCTGTAGTATTCGGCCCTCCGGGCGAATGTGAAGGCCAGCCATATCAGCAGGACTGCGGGCAGTACTGGTACGCGGACAATCCAGACGACCTGGACCGGGTGTTTGCCGAGATCGCGAGTCGTCTGTTCACCCGATTGGCGCGCTGATTGTGGCGCAATTATATGACTGGATTGATTTGGGAAAGAAGGCGCTCGTATGGATGATCAACAGGTAGACAGGACATACACTTCCACTGCCCCACCCTTGCGACGGCGTCGCGGGCAAAGCCTGGCAGAATTCGCGCTGACTCTGCCTATCGTGCTGCTGCTGATGTTTGGCATCATCGAGTTCGCCCGCATCTTTCAGGCATGGGTCACGCTGCAAAACGCGGCCCGCACGGCAGCACGTTATGCGGTCACCGGGCAGGTGGACGTGAATCACCTGGAAAGGATCGCAGACGACTTCGCGCTCAGTATAGGTGACGCTGCAGGGGCCGCGCTGCCGGATACCCGGCTGCGGCTTTGCCAGGATGGCGACCATCGCGGCAGCCATGTGGACTTTGGCCCGTACAGCGGCGACTATGAGTCGATCTATGCCAACTACTGGGATGGGGAGGACTGCGAACCGGGAAGTGAAGACGCTCAGGGGCTTCTCAATGACATCGGGCGTATCTATTCCATCCGCGATCAGGCACGGATCGGCGCGGCCGGGCTGGATATACGCATTGCTGATGATGCTGCCTACCAGGAGGAAGTGGATGGCAGCGGCAACTTTGTCCGCTGGGCCAATGACGACAAACCGGGCTGGTTCCATGTGTTTATCTGCTCTTCGCGGCCTACGCTGCGCGAAGATGATGCTTTCGATGCCGTGCGTTATAATGCCAATCGTACCAACCTGACCTGCAATGTCGTGGAGCAGCGCAGCCTGGCACTGGGAGATGACCCCCAGTCCGTGAATAACGACGGTAAGCGGCAGTGGGATGCCGGTGGCCCTGGTGACGCCGTAGAAATCATCGTCACCTTCAACCATCCGCTGATTACACCGCTGGCGCTCCCGACATACGTGCAACTACAGGCACGCCGCGTTATGATCAATGAGGCGTTCCGTGCCTCACGTGTGGTCAATCTGCCGCCGGTGCTTGGCCAGCCGACCAATACACCCTCGAATACGCCGCTGCCCACCAGTACATCTACCATCACGCTGCAGCCGACTCAGACGGATACGCCAACCATTACGCAGACATCCACACCCGTCAACACGCCCACACCTTCACCAACACCCGACTGCTCACTGCTGAGCATTGCCGGGGTCGGCTTCAGCGGCGCTTATCTGCAGGTCAGCTTCCGGAATGATAATTTCGCCCCTGTAGAGCTGCAGGGGGTTGATCTGGAGTGGAGCGACCACATGCTGTTCCCCAACATGTATGTTGACCTGATGCAGTGGGACGGCGAGACGCACTGGGAC
>JALSTC010000425.1 GCA_026983935.1 Ardenticatenia bacterium | reverse complement strand
TTGTTGCCACCCCCGGAAGCGAAAGTCAGAGTCGTTATACGGCCCGTCGCTATATCCAGCATGAACAGGCCCGGCGCGGCAAAAAGTATCCCCCGCCCATCGGGCGTGAAGACCGGATCGGAAAGGTCGATCACACCCAGTGAGGTGCGCTGACGCAGGCTGCCGCCATCCGCCCGCACGGTGTAGACCTCGCGCTCGCGCCCCGCGTATGGCCCGGCAGCAAAGGTCAGCGTGATGCCGTTCGGGCGCCAGGCCGGGTCTACCACATCGGCATAGCCCAGCGAGGTGACCTGCTGCAAATCACCGCTTTCCAGATCGAGCACATAGACCTCACGCCCGCTGCCCAGCCCCGCCCCGACGAAGGCCAACCGCTGCCCCTCCGGCGAGAGCGTCAGATCGCGGGCCTCCATCGGCCCGGTCAGTGCAACCGGCACCGATCCGGGCGCAGTGCTCACCGCCTGGACCGCGCCATCCGCCACAAATATCAGGCGATCCCGCACAGGCTCCACGACGGTTTCCAGCGTCGGCGTGTGGGTAACAGGCGTGGCCGAGGGAACGGGAGATGGAGTCCAGGTGGGCGGCAGCGTGGGCGGCACAGCGGTCGGGGGAGCCGCAGTTGCCGTGGGCAGCACCGCCGCCGTCGGGATTTCCACAGCGGCGGGCGCACAGGCCGCAAGCAGCACGAGGATCAGCAGCATCAGGGACGATCGGAGGGGCAGCATCAGTCGGGCGCTCCTTCCACAGGATGGCAGGTATGCAACCGCATTATACGACGGCCCGCTGAACCCCGAAAGGCAACAATGCGCTATAATTAATGTAGGGTAAGCGCACATCACCGCCCCGCATCCCCCCACCCGCGCACTATTCACATCACAACAGGAGACTACAGGGCAATGGATCCATCACGGGCACTTGAACAGATTCGGCAGTGCGGCATCATCACCGTCCTGCGCGGCGATTTTCCGCCGGATAAAGCCATCGCCGTCTGCGAAGTACTCCTCGACGCCGGGCTGAATGTGGTCGAGCTGACCCACAATTCTCCAGACTGGCGGACGGCGCTGCCCGCCGTGCGGGATGCCTTCGGGGATGACCTGCTGGTCGGGATGGGCACCGTCCTGAACCCGGCACAGGTACGCGAAGCGCTTGATACCGGCGCGGAATTCCTGGTCTCGCCGATCCTCGATCCGCCCTCGGTCTCCACGGCCCATGCCGCAGGCGTCCTGATGGCTCCCGGTGCCGCCACCCCCAGCGAAGCCGTACAGGCAGCGAATCTCGGCTGCCGACTAATCAAGTTCTTCCCGGCGGGTGCCCTGGGGGTGAACTACTTCCGGGCCATGCGCGGGCCGCTGAATGACCTGAATTTCACATGCAACGGCCACATGCACGTGGGTAATGTCGGCGAATTCCTGCAAGCGGGCGCGGCAGCGTGCGGTGTCGCCGGGGATGGTCTGGCAGGGAACGGCAGCCGCCCACTGCCGGAAATCCACGCCATCGCCAGAGACCTGGCCGCCATCGTGCGCGAGGTGCGGGGCGCAGAAAAGGTCGGGCGTTAAGCCATTGGACGCGATCTCGGAGCGATGAGTCGGATCATCAGCGTTCACGCCTTCAAAGGCGGGTCAGGCAAAACCACGATCACCGCCAATCTTGCGGCACGGCTGGCAGCCGGAGGCAGCCGGGTCGGCATCATTGACGCCGATTTCCGCGCACCAGGGATGCGTGTACTGCTTGGGCTGCCAGCACCGCGCCCCCAGCGGACATTGAATCACTACCTGTGGCACGAAGCCGAACTTGAAGAGGTCATCTATCCCGCACCGATGGACAACCTGCCCGGCCAGATCATACTGATACCGGCCAGCGGCACGCTGGAAGATATCCGGCGCATGTCGAAGGAAGGCTACGACACCGGACTGCTGCACAACGGCATCAAAGCCCTGACGACACAGGAGCGGCTGGATTTTCTCCTGGTAGACACGCAGCCGGGCGTGGAAGAAAACACGCTGCTCATGGCAGTGAGCAGCGACCTGCTGCTGATCACCGCCTGTCCGGACTATCAGGACCTGAACGGCACGCGGCTGCTCATGCAGGCCATTTACCGGCTGGCCGAGCCACAAATAGCGCTGTTGGTCAATAAGACATCCCCCACTTCCCAACCGGAGCGGCTGCGCAAAATCGCCCGTGAGCACCTTGACCTGGACATCTTGAGCATCCTGCCGCTGGCAGACGCGATCATAGAAAAAGCGGGCCGCAGCCTGTTCGTTCTCGAACACCCCGATCATCCCTGGAGCCAGGCCATTGATGATCTGGCAGAGCACCTGCTGGCACTGCGTGCGTGAGTCAGCGAGTGATGGTTACTTTGCTCAAAGTGCGGGGATGATCCACGTCATAGCCCTTTGCCAGACTCAGGCCAAATGCCAGCAGTTGACCCGGCACAACAGCCACGATCGGCGAGAGCCATTCCGGAACCTGCGGCATGTGCAGCGGTGTGCGGGCCATTGCCAGCGCCGCGTCGTCATTGCTGATCACAATCAACTCCGCCTGCCGGGCCTGCACGTCCTGCATCAGATCGATCATATCACTCAAGACGGCTCCCTGCGGCGCGATGGCCAACACCGGGAAACCCTCGGCCACCTGTGCAATCGGGCCGTGCCGGAAGTCCGCTGAACTGTAGGGCGTGGCGACGATATACGTCAGCTCTTTGAGCT
>JALSTC010000424.1 GCA_026983935.1 Ardenticatenia bacterium | reverse complement strand
GCCCCACCGGCTGAACATGTTCAAATTGAGTGCCCGACTGCCTATTGCTTTTCCGTTGCTGGCCGATGAGGGCCGCGAAGTACATGAGCGTTATCGCCTTGAGCAGGTGGGTGCGTACTTGCTGATTGATGCAGCGGGCGTCCTGCGGCATAAATTCCTTGATCTGGATCATCGGGGCTGGCCGGGACATTTCAGTATTCAGGAAGCGATCCAGCAAATGCTGTCCTGAGCCTGAATTGCGGGCAGTTTCTCCTGATTGTGTTCTTTGCTACAGCACGCTAAACTGGCAATATGACACGAATCAGGTGCATTTCACTGGTTATTGCTGTGCTGTCCTTTCTCGTTGCCGCGGCGGGATGGGGGAATGCTCATGCTCAGGGGCCGGAGCAGACTCCGATCCTTGCTGTAACGCCCTCTCCAACGGTAACCAGGGGCCCGCAGTCGCCTGCGGTGTATGAGCGTATGGAGTGGGTGATTCCCCTTGAAGCGGCCGCCGAGAATCCCTATGACCCGGACAGCATCGAAGTTGATGGGATTTTCACCGCGCCTGATGGCCGCCAGTTGGTAATGCCCGCTTTCTGGATGCAGCCGATGACTCAGACATGCGAGGAAGACTGTGCCATTGAGGTGCTTGAACCTGAAGGCGAGCCTCAGTGGCGGCTGCGATTCACACCCGATCAGGCGGGTCAATGGACGTATCTGTTCCAGGTGCATATGAGAGATGAGACGAGAGCCATTGAACAGGGTCAGTTCTCGGTTGATCCCTCGGATGCGTCCGGCTTTGTACGTGTGGCCGCCAACGACCGTTACTTTGAGTTTGAAGGCGGCAGCCAGGCCTTTTTCCCTATCGGACACAATCTGGCGTGGTCGTGGGATGGGGCCGGTGGCGTATTTGCCTACCAGCGGTGGCTGCGAGAGCTTGCAGCGAGTGGGGGCAATTACGCGCGGCTTTATGTAGATACGCCATGGTTTATTGGCTTCGAATGGGAATCGCCGGTTGGCAACTACACGGCGGCTCAGGATGACTTCTGGCGGTTGGATACTATCCTGGAGACTGCCTCAGAAGAAGGCATTTACCTCGACGTCGTTATTCTGTGGCATCAGGCTCTGACTAACTATGCTGGCGCGCCTGTGCTGCTGCCGGAGACTCCTGTGCGGGTGGACACCAGCGCGGACTGGGACATGAATCCCTATAATGTGATCAATGGCGGCTTCCTGACCAGTCCGACGCAGTTTTTTACCGAAGAGGCGGCCCGTCGGCTTTTCCAGCAAAGGTTGCGCTATCTGGTGGCACGTTGGGGATACAGCCCTCATATTCTTGCCTGGGATTTGCTCAGCGAAGCTGATCAGGTGCTGGGATACAACCCGGAGGTCGTAGGTTCCTGGCTGGAGGAAATGGCCGCCTATCTCCACGAAAATGATCCCTATGATCACCTCGTTACCGTTGGCGCTCGTGAATTCGCTCCGGAACTGCTGCGTGTGCCAGGGATTGATTTCGGCCAGGTGCGCTTCTACCAGCGGCTGCCGCTGGGCGATTCCCTTGATCAGGTCGCCGGGGTCTGGCGGCAGATTCAGGACGCCCGGATGGCCGCCTCATCGCCGGTGCTGCTGACCGAATTCTCATTGAATCCCTGGTATGAACCGGTCGAAGATGATCCGACAGGAATCCACATCCGCAATACGATCTGGGCCAGTGTGTTTGCGGGCGCTGGAGGGGCAGGTGCGTCGTGGTGGTGGGATACGTATCTCGAGCCTCAGCACCTTACCGACATTTACCGACCGCTGGCAGCGTTCACGGCGGATATTCCGTGGCATCGTCTGCACCTGGAACCTGTGCAGGCGCGATTGGTGACGCCAGAGCTGACGGCTTACCGCCCGCTGTTGCTGGATGAGTTCGACCGCCGCTTTACAACTGAACCGATGCCCGATCGGGGGGTCTATTTGCTGACTCCGGATGGTGCCCTGCCTGCGCTGAACACGCTGTCAAGCTACATCTTTGGGACGACATTCAACGATCAACTGCATCGGCCGCAGCGCTACCAGATTGCGGCCCCGGTGGATACACGGCTGACAGTAGGCGTGGGAAGCGTGTCCCCGCAAGCAGGCGCGGTGCTTGTCATTCGCCTGGACGGGGACGATGTGGCTGAACTGGCGCTTTCGCCTGGTTCGTCCGCCCTCACGCTAACAGTTCCGCTGTCTGCCGGTGAGCACCAGCTTGAGCTGGATAACCAGGGGGACGATTGGCTGCAGATTGATTTTGTGGCCATCGAACAATTTGTCGTGCCTTTGCGTGCGCTGGCACTGGCCGATCCTGATTCAGGCGTACTGCTGGCCTGGTTCCAGAATCGCAGTTACACATGGCAGGGGGCTGGCGAACTGGATGCGGTTTCCACGAATTTTCGGGCTGAGTTTGACGGGATGCCGGTTGGAGAATATCGCGTTGAGTTCTGGGATCCGTTTTCGGGCCAGGTGCTGGGCGAAGATCGTGTGCGAGTTGGGGAGGACACTGGGGGTATTTTGGGAATAGGCCTGCTGCCCATTGAACGTATGTTGGCCGTGCGTGTGTTCCCAGTGGCTGGTGTGACGCTGCCGACATTGACGCCAACAGCGACGCGACCGACAGCGACAGCAACTTTCCCGCCGACGCCAACGCCCACGGCTACCATGACCGAGACACCATCGCCAACGGTGACGCGCACGTCCAC
>JALSTC010000423.1 GCA_026983935.1 Ardenticatenia bacterium | reverse complement strand
CTTTCACGGCGTCCGGATACCCTCCCCGGCCAGCGCAACGTGGCTGGATCAGGGGAAGCCGTGGTCAGTCTGGACGATTGAGGACGTGGCGTACAATGTGGATGTCGCTGAATACATTCAGGCCAGAGGACTCTGATGCCCGGCAGGTTCCGCGATGGAGCGTCACCGCCTGCGCACAAAGAGCAGCAGCACAGCCATGGCCGCCAGGTTGATCAGCGCGGCGGCAATGCTGCTGGCGGCGATGCCATAGGTGAACAGCGCCGGGCCAAGCAGCGCTCCCAGCGAGCGCCCGATGGAATGAAAGGCCACATTGCCCGCCATCAACGTCGCGCGTGCCCCGGCGGCCATCTCCGTCATCAGGGCGATGGTCGTCACGATGGTGAACTCGAACGTGATGAAGAACAGGAACAGCCCGACCATCCCGCCCGCCAGGCTGACGCCCAGCACAGGCAGCATCAGAGCCGCGATCATGCTGCCGCCAATGCCCAGCGCGGCGGCACGGCGCATGCCCACGCGGTCCGCCAGCCCCACGACCAGCCCCTCACCGCCGAGTTCGGCAATGCCGATAACCACAGCCGCCGCGCCCAGCCCGGCGATCTGCAGGCCAAAGCTGTCCTCCATCCACAGGCCAAAGACGATGTTCACCAGCTCATTGCCCAGACTGATCAGCAGGCTGATCGTCAGCCCGGCCAGCGCGGGACGATTGGCCATCACGATCTGCAGGCCCTGCCGGAAGGAAGGATGCGCCGCGCCCCCGCCGCCGTCCGCCGGGACGACGCGCCACAGCAGGATGGCCGCCGCCAGCATCAGCGCGGCCAGCCAGGGGAACGGGGCCTGCCATCCCGCCTGCGCGATCAGCCATCCGGCCAGCGGCATCCCCACCAGAAACGCCGCCGACCAGCTCAATTCCGTCAGGCCAATGGCCAGTCCGCGTCGCGCATAGTGGACACGGTCGCCAATATAGGCCTGCATGGCGGTATCGTAGATGATCTTGCCGACGCCGACGGCCAGCAGCATCAAAAACAGGGCGGCATACCCCGGCCACAGGCCGGGCAGCAGCACGCCGCCGGTCACCAGTCCCAACCCGGCCAGCAGCGCGATCCGCCGTCCGCGGCTGTCCGCCAGCGAGCCGAACACCGGCCCGAAGAATCCCAGCAGAGAACGTGCCGTGATCGCCAGCGCGACGGCTTCCACATCCACGCCCAGCCCGCGGGCGATGACTCCCAGAAAGGGATACACGATGCGATAGGCGATGTTGATCAGCGTGCGGGTCAGTGTGAAGAGCAGAATCTGGTAGCGCAGGCGGACGGGCCTTGAAGAGATGAACATGGGCATTCTCACCTACAGGTGCTTCGCAGGCCCTACTATACACCGCCTGCGGCGGAAAGTAACCCATCCTGCGCTGCGAGTCGTTGGCGGCGCACATGGAGGGCGGTACACTTGCCCTGCAGTCATCGGCAGTCATGCACAGGAAAAGGAACGGCCACATGTTGAACGCCATCCGTGATACGGCGGAAGCCATCGCCCGCGAGGCCGGGGCCATCGTCCTGCAGTACGCGGCCCGGCCCGGTCAGAATCAGGTGTCGTACAAAAGCTCGGACATCGACCCCGTCACCGAGGCGGACAAAGCCGCTGAAGCGGCCATCGTCCGGGCGATTCAAGCGGCCTACCCCGATCATCACATCCACGGCGAAGAAGGCGGCGGCTACGGCCCGCCAATGGAACACGCGCCGTTCGGCTGGTTCGTGGACCCGATAGATGGCACGACCAACTTCGCGCACGGCTTCCCTCACTACGCCGTCAACCTGTCGGTGGTGGATGCGGCAGGGGAGCCGGTCGTCGGCATCACCTATGACCCGAACCGCGACGAGTGCTTTTCCGCCGTGCAGGGCCAGGGGGCGACGCTCAACGGACACCCGATCCATGTATCGCCGGTTGATCTGCTGCTGCGGGCGCTGCTCTCCACAGGCTTCCCCTATGACCGCCACACAGCCCGCGACAACAACACCGCTGCCTGGGCAGCCTTTGTGCGGCGGACACAGGGCATGCGCCGCGTGGGATCGGCTGCGCTTGACATCGCCTATGTGGCCTGCGGGCGGCTGGATGCTTACTGGGAGCGCGGCGTCAATAGCTGGGACATCCTGGCAGGCATCCTGATGGTGCGGGAAGCCGGGGGCAGGGTGACGCGCATTGACGGCACAACGGCGGGCCTGTACGAGGGCGGCGAGGTGCTGGCCAGCAACGGCCACCTGCACCAGACTGTCATGGACATCCTGAACGATCCATCCCTGCGGTCAGCCGCCGACCTACCATGACATGCGGCAGGCAGCGGCTGGACGATGAACGTCAGCCCGGCGTCAGGTTTTTCCGGGCCACATGCGGCACAATAGGCACAAAATACATGACTGCACTGCTGCATTGGTTGGGAGGGTGGGCGGACAATGTTTAACCTCACTGTTGCGATTCTGGATACAGATTTCTACGCGCTGCAGGCCATCACCAGCTATCTGGCCCTGGACAGGCGCACGCGGGTCGTGCATACCGCTGAAACGCAGGAACAGCTCTTCGCATACCTGACATGCGCCGCTGAGGCAGAACTGCCGCATGTGATCCTGCTTGACGCCGATCATGTGGGCACGCCGGAAGCGCTGACCGCCCTGATCAACAAACTGCGCAGCCATGCACCGGACGCCATCATCATCTGCC
>JALSTC010000422.1 GCA_026983935.1 Ardenticatenia bacterium | reverse complement strand
CGCGGCGCAGCTTGAGGCCCTGCAGGTGCTGGGCACGTTTGCCCCGCTGCCGGAGATGATCGCGCGCGGCGTGCCGGAGGAATAGCCCCGGAATGAATTCCAGGGCTGAGCAGGCGAAGTCCAGATTCATCTGGACTGGCACATCCGCCCCGTATGCAGTCCGGTTTAAACCGGATTTTTCCTGCTCAGCCTGTGATTTCAATTGCAGGCGTGCCTACAACGGCTCCTTGAAATCGTAGATGCCGTCGCGGACGGCCCAGCGTGCGCCGCAGCCCGCCGTCTGGCAGGTCAGCACGTCGCCCCCCGCCAGCAGGTCGCCGCCGCAGGACGGGCAGCGGAAGCGCAGCGGCTCCCCGACGGCGTCCGGCCCTTCCCCGACCGCCACATTGCGCGTGAACACGCTGGGCGCATAAAGCGGCCCCCAGGGCTGCACTGCCGCATCCAGCGCCGCCAGCACGCCCGCCGGAACGATCCGCTTGAGCACGCCCACGCGGAAGTACGACACCGGCAGCCGCCGCTCCACGCGGAAGCCCGCCGCCTGCACGGCCCGCTGCATGTATGCCGGGTGAAAATCGAAGTTCAGCCGCACGAATTCGACCGGCTGCGGGTCGTAGGGACTCCAGTCCTGCCGCCGCAGGGCATGGCGCAGCATGGCCTTGAGATTGCGCTTGTTGGCGTATTCCAGCACGAAAACCGCGCCCGGCGCGAGCGCCCCGCGGATCGATCGCAGTGCGGCGGGGACATCGGCCATGTGATGGATCACGCGAATCATGGTTGCCGCATCGAACGATCCCGGTTGGAAGGGCATGCGGTACACATCCGCCGCGACGTAGGTGCAGCGGCCATCGTCGCCCAGATGCGCGCGGGCTTCCGCCAGCAGCGTGCGCGAATAGTCCAGCAGCACAACCTGCTCGAAGCCGCCCAGTTCATCCGTCAGCCGACCAAAGCCCGCACCGATCTCCAGAATCCGCCTGCCAGAGCGCGGCAGCAGCCGCCGCAGCGCGATCCGCTCCACGCGGTCTTCATAGTCGCGGCCCCGCCCCTGCCAGAAATCCTGGCGGTAGCCGGAGCCTTCATAATCACAAATCGGGGGAGAGGATTCCTGCGTCGTGCTCATGGTGTATCCAGAGAATAGCGGGTGACCGGGCGCATCAAATCAGCGTTACAGCGCGGGGAAGCTTAACATAAAACGCACCGGTTGGCACGACGTGCGTCCGGCCAACCGGCAGGCAGGGCGTGATGCAAGCACAGGCGGTGTTACGGCGCAGTCGTCGGCGTGATGATCCCCAGATCGCCTTCCGGCGGCGGACCGGTTTCAATCATGGGGGCCTCTCCGCCCGTTTCCTCTGCGGGGGCAGCCCCTGTGCCGCTTTCCGTTGTCGGGGGGGCGGACTCCGCCCCAGCGGGGGGCGCTTCTACGGGCGGCTGCGAGACGGGCGGCGCGGCGGCAGATCGTCCCGGCTGCGGCGGCATGTCCTCCGGCCAGACATAGCCTTCGCCCGCCGGGAAGGCATAGCCGGGCCAGGGGTTCATGCTGTCCGCGGTCGGCGCAAGCAGATCGGGCCGCTCACCTGCCAGCAGACGCCCGATGAAATCCATCGCCTCACCCGCATTGTCCGGCAGGTTATCCAGCGCCCGCACAAACGGCTCCAGCAGCGCTCGCAGGTTATCAATGGGATCGTGGAGCTGAGTCTCTTCAATGGGAATCACGGCCCGCACGTTCAGGCTGACCGGGATCGTGGTATCCACCGGCACATCCATATCCAGCCGCACTGGCAGTTCCATACCAACCGGGAGCTGCAGATTGACCGTGCCGTTGATCGCGCCGCCGCCGCCCGGCAGCACAAACTGGGCGTTGGCCTGCAGCGGCACAGGGCTGGTCAGCACCACGGTAGTGGCCTGCTCCAGCGGGAGCGTGAACTGCACCGGAATCCGGTCACGCACGGGGATGATGCGGTCAATGGTGGCATGATCCAGCCCGACAAAACTGCCGTGCAGCCCGTCAATCAGCGGTTCAGCAATGCCGTTCTTGATCTGGAAGATCAGCGACACCACGATGATCAGGGTGATGACCAGCACCAGATTCACGATGAACGAGAACAAAAGGGCCACGTTCTTAAAAGCGTTCCAGAGGAATTTGACGCGCTGCATGGCCTGCTCCTGTTGGACTGGGGACAGAAATCAACGTGCAGCCTCTATAATAGCACCGGCCTGTGGTGGCGGGCAATTCCAGGGCAGCGGATACAGCGTTTCAATTCGGTGGCAAAAGGCCAGTGGCAGGAGAAAAAAAGCGGCCCGGCGCGCACCCGATGTCCGGGATCGGCGTCCGGCACCGCCTGTGACTCAAGTCACAAACTCAGCAGGTTAAGTTCACTGAAAGTGGACTGGCACAGATGCCATCCCGCAGCCGGAATTCCAACCTCTGGCGACGCTGTTCGCCCACTCCACATTCCGAATATACCCCGGATGCGCGGTCTCTTTCGTCTCGCCGGACCGCCCGACGGGTCGCCCCTGCGTGCCGCTGGCCTCTGGTCTCGCCACAGGGGGCTGCAGCAAAAAAGGGCGCAGTTCCCCGCGCCCTTCCCCTGTCACTTCATCCGGCGTTATGTTCATTCCGCCTCGAAGATTTCATAGCTGCTGGTGATATTTGAAACCTCGCGCAGCATGGCCGATACCGGGCAGTACTTCGTTTCGGAGAGTTCAACCGAACG
>JALSTC010000421.1 GCA_026983935.1 Ardenticatenia bacterium | reverse complement strand
CGCCCGCAGTGTGTAGGTCGTGGTCTGCGTGGGGCATTCTCCGGCCCAGCCGCTCGTATCCACCGGCTGATCCTGGTAGTAAACTTCACTGACGCCCGATGTTTCCCAGCGCAGAGTCGTGCACTGGCCGGGGGAAACCGTTTCGTTGTCGGCGGTGAAGGTGATATCGAGCACGCCAACGGTGATGATCAGCTCACGCTGCACGACCTGATAGCCCGGCCTGACGACGGTCAGCGTGTAGCGCGTGGTCTGCGTCGGGCATTCGGTGCGCGATCCCTGGTTGTAGACCGTGCGGGCCTTGTAATTGACCGAGCCTTCTCCCTGCACCGCCCAGCTCACGGTGACACAATCGCCCGGCGCAATAAAAGTGCGGTTCGCGCCGAAGGCGATGCCATCCGGCCCGACGGAGAGATAGGGCGGCAGGGTCGAAAGCGACCCGCTGACCACGTTCAGATAGCGGCCATTGACCCAGCCGCGATAGGAGCCAAACTGCACCAGCACCCACAGCGCCTCCGGCGTCACCGCCAGCGCGGAGACCTGCTGCCCGACGGGGATATAGGTGATCAGGTCGGCCTCGGCGTTGGGTTCCATACGCATATTGACGTCCACCATCGGCGAGACGATCACCGTCTCCGGCGGCACGTAGCCGCTGACCACTGCCGGGGGTTCGCCCTCGCCGGACACTGGCAGCGTGGCGACGCTCCCACTCTCCACCTCTGTGTAAGCGCGGAACATCCAGCCTTCCTGCCCGCCGTAGGTGACGCGCAGCCAGCGGTAATTGGGGCTGATGGCCGTCGCCCGCACCACCGTGCCGAGCGGTGCAGTGTCATAAATACGGGAGGCGGTGCTCGGCGCGGCACGCAGATGCAGGTTTACGGTCGTGCGGACGAGTACCCCGCTGCCGCCTTCCTGCGCACGGGCAGGCATGGCCGCCAGCAGCAGCGCCGCCAGCAGTAAGCCGGATACCAGATGGGTCAAAGCCGATCGCCACGTTCTGCTCATCCCTGTGACCTTTCTCCGTCGCTGCACCGATGCCGGGAAACGGCAGCTTCATTATAGCCGAAACTGGCCGAATCGCGCCCGGCGCATTCATGTGAAACGGGATATCAGTCTGTGGCCAGGGCTTCCCCCCTGCAGCAGCAAAACAGGGGCGCGTATGCACCCCTGCCCAATTCTCGCTGAACGACGCGGCGGCGATCACCCGCCCGCCATCATCTGCACGAACGGCCCGATCTGCGAGACCAGATGCCCGACCGAGCCGTCCATCATGCCAAAGAACGGCTGCGGATACAGCCCGATCCAGAAGATCATGATCACGATCGGGGCCAGCGCCGCCAGCTCCTGCCAGGTCAGCGGCTTATTGGCCAGCTCCTGGTTCTCCTTCTTGTCCAGCGGCCCCATATAGACCTTCTGGAACATGTAGAGCAGGTAAATGGCGGCCATGATCACGCCCAGCGCGGCGAAGAAGACGAAGAAGAAGCCCAGCACCTGGCTGCCAAACGCGCCGAGCAGAATCGTGAACTCGCCGACAAAGCCGTTCAGGCCCGGCAGCCCCATACTGCTCAGCACGATGATCAGGCTGATACCGCCGAAGAGCGGCAGCGCTTTCCATACGCCGCCAAAGGCATTGAGCATCTTGGTGTGCCGTCGCTCATAGAGCACACCGACCAGCATAAATAAGCCGCCCGTGCTGACGCCGTGATTGACCATCTGCATGATGCCGCCCTGGATGCCCGCGCTGTTGAGGGCGAAAATCCCCAGCATGACAAAGCCCAGGTGGCTCACGGACGAATAGGCCACCAGCTTCTTGACGTTGTCCTGCCCGTAGCTGACCCACGCGCCGTAGAGGATGCCGATCACCGCCAGCACGGCCACGACCGGTGCCCAGTCCACGCTGGCCTGCGGGAACAGCGGCAGGTTGAAGCGCACAAAGCCGTAAGTCCCCATCTTCAGCAGCACACCCGCCAGAATGACACTGCCCGCCGTCGGAGCCTGCACGTGCGCATCCGGCAGCCAGGAATGCAGCGGCCAGATCGGGACTTTGATGGCGAAGGCGATGGCGAAGCCCAGGAAAAGCAGCGTCTCCACGCCCGCCGGGTAGATCAGCGCGCCGCTGTGCACCATCTCGATGAGCTGCGGCAGGGCGAACGTCCCGGCCTGATTGCCCAGGAACAGGATCGCCAGCAGCATCAGGATCGAACCGGCCATCGTATAGAGGAAGAACTTGACGGCGGCGTAAACCCGATTCTCCGCGCCCCAGATGCCGATCAGGAAGTACATCGGGATCAGCGTCACTTCCCAGAAGACGTAGAACAGGAAGAGGTCCTGCGCCACGAAGACGCCGATCATGGCCCATTCCAGCAGCAGCATGAAGGCGTAGTACAGCTTGACGCGATCCTTGATGCCGTGCCAGCTAATCAGGATGGCCGAGGGCATGATGAAGACGGTCAGCAGCACCAGCAGGATGCTCAGGCCGTCCACGCCGACGTAGTAGCTGATGCCCCAGGCCGGAATCCAGTTGTAGATCGTGACCTGCTGCAGGCCGGGTTCGGCGAAATCCATCGCCACTGCCAGGAGCACTCCCAGCACAAAGGTGACGACGGTTGTGCCCAGCGCCACATAGCGGATGGTATCCTCACGCTTTGCGGGCAGCAGGAGCAGCACCAGCAGGCCGACAAACGGCGTGAACAGGACCACAGTCGTAAGCGAAATGGCGGTATTTTCC
>JALSTC010000420.1 GCA_026983935.1 Ardenticatenia bacterium | reverse complement strand
ATACGCCCACAGGTAAGGGAGTGCCGCGCTATCCCGGTGCGCCGCGTGAATACTGGGGCGTGCATGTGGACGAATGGCCGGACGCCCCACACGGCGGCCCGGAGGCGATCGCGGCGCTGTGCGAGCGTGTGCGGACGTTTATTGTGAATGAACAGGCTGAATACTGAACCGTTTGTAACCGACTGGAAGCAGGGCATCCCATTATCATGGCCTTCCTGACACCCCTTGCCGCGCTGCTGGCCGCGCTGGCGATCCCCATCATCCTGCTGTACATGCTGCGCCTGCGCCGCCGTGAGGCCGAGGTCAGCAGCACATACCTCTGGCAGCAGCTTCTGCGCGACCGCGAGGCCAATGCGCCGTGGCAGCGGCTGCGCCGCAACCTGCTCCTGATCCTGCAGCTTCTCACCCTGACCCTGCTGGTGCTGGCCTTGATGCGGCCTTTCGTTGAGATACCCACAGTCACCACCGGGCACGTTGCCGTGCTGCTCGATGCCTCGGCCAGCATGAACGCCACCGATGTGGAGCCGTCCCGCTGGGCCGCGGCGCAGCAGGCCGCGCTGGACCTGATCGGTGCGCTCAGCCCGCAGGACACCATGACCATCATCCGCGTGGCTGACGTGCCAGAAGTGCTGGCCAATGCCACCGGTGATCCCACTCTGCTGCGCGATGCCGTGCTGGGCGCTGAACCGTCACAGGCCGCCGCCGACTGGTCCGCCGCGCTGACGCTGGCTGCCGGGGGAGCGGTGGGCGTGGAAAACTTCAATATGGTGTTGATCAGCGACGGCGGTCTGCCGCCCGACCTGCCGTCCGTCCCCGGCGAGGTGAACTACATTCCCATCGGCGTGAGCGGCGAAAACGTCGCGCTGACTGCGCTGGCGACCCGTGCCCGTGCCGGGGAAGCGCCGCAGTTGTTCGCGGAAATTTCCAACTTCGGCAGGCGCGAAGCCGAAGTAATCTTCAGTCTCTATCTGGACGGTGAACTCAGCCGTGCGGAACGTTTCACTGTGGCGCCGCGCAGCGCAGCAGACGTGAACATCACCGACCTGTCCGGAGACTTCACCGTGCTGGAAGCAGCACTGACGCCCGCCGCCAGCTCAGATGTACCCGATCATCTGGCCATAGACAACACAGCCTGGACAGTCTACAACCCATTGGGGGCGGGACGTGTCCTGCTGATGACGCCGGGCAATCTGTATCTGCGGCAGGCCCTGGCCAGCCTGCCGGGCATGGCAGCATTCCAGGGCCAGATTGAAAACGGCCTGCCGGAAGATGAATCCTTCGACCTTTACGTGCTCGATGGCTGGCTGCCGGAAGACGGCACGCTGCCCGACGGCGATCTGCTGATCATTGACCCGCCTTCTGATACGCCCCTGTTCCGTGTGCTGGGGCGCAGCATGAATACCGCCAATCCGCGCGTGGCCCGTGACGACCCGCGCACACTCTACGTCAACTTCGACAATGTGCATGTCCTTGACTTCCAGGTGCTGGAAGACACAGACTGGGCGGAACCGCTGATCCGGGTGGACGGCGGGCCGCTGCTGCTGGCCGGAGAAGTGGACGGGCGGCAGGTGGCCATTCTGACATTCGATCTGCACCGCTCCGATCTGCCGCTGCAGATCGCCTGGCCGATTCTGCTGGCGAATCTGATGGAATGGTATACGCCGTCGCGCACGGTCAATGCGCCGGAAGGGGTGGCCGTCGGTGAGACGCTGGCCCTGACCCCGCCTTTTGAAGCGGACACCATCCGTGTGACCCGCCCTGATGGACAAACGGTCACGCTCGATGTCAGCGGCCCGCAGGTGATCTATGCCGACACCGCCCTGCCGGGCATCTACACAGTGGAAACCTATGCCGGTGAGGAGCTGATCCAGCGGGAGCTGTTTGCCGTCAACCTCTTTGATCGGCTGGAAAGCTTCATCCAGCCCGCCGACGTGCTGACCATCGGCACGACACAGGTCACCGAGGCACAGCGCGAAGAAATCGGGCAGCGCGAATTCTGGCCGCTGTTGGCGCTGCTGGCACTGGCCCTGCTGGCGCTGGAATGGGTGCTCTATCAGCGCGGCATGCGCCCGCCAAAGCCAGAACAGGTATGGGCGTCCCGGCAGCGGTAACCCGCCTGCACCGGAATGTGTTATGATCGGGCCGCTGGTAGCCGGACAGTTCAGGCGCTGCCATCCACATGAGTCCGGGATCAATCGGAATATTGTGAAGAATCACGACGGCGGTTTTTACTGGAACACTCTACAACGAGGATGATTTAAGGAACGCTGGCCCTCCATGACCTTCACCGCGCCGCTTGCCCTGCTTTTGCTCCTGCTGCTGCCGGTCATCGCCTACATCGGCTGGCCACGATTGGCCTTCCGCCGACGACGGGACGCCGCCAGTCTGGTTCTGCGGCTGCTGATCGTGACGCTGATCGTGCTCGGGCTGGCCGGGGCGCAGATCACCCGTGCCGCTGATAAGCTGGCCGTCGTCTTCCTGGTGGATGTATCCGACAGCATGGATGCCGCTGCCCGGGCCGCCGCCATGGACTACGTGCGCGAGGCAATGGCTCACAGCGGCCCGGAAGATCGCAGCGCCGTGATCCTCTTCGGCGGCAACGCGCTGGTGGAAAGGCCCATGCTGCCCGGCACAGAACTGGGCCCGATCGGCTCCACGCCAACAACAATCAACACCGATCTGGCAGAAGCGATTCGGCTGGGGACGGCGCTCTTCCCTGCGGACGCC
>JALSTC010000419.1 GCA_026983935.1 Ardenticatenia bacterium | reverse complement strand
AACGGCCATCCTGCTGCCGGAGGGCATCCCCGACTTCATCGTCCATCTGACGCGCACGCTGGTCATTCTGGCTGTCTTTGCGGCGCTGCACAAAACCGTCGGGCTGATCACCCGCTCCGCCGTGACCCTGGCCTCGCTCACCGGCCTGAAGCTGGATGAACAACTGCTGCCCTTCATTCGTACGGCCACTCAGGTTATCCTGATCGCGCTGGCCCTGGTGATCGTGCTGCAGGAATGGCAGTACGACGTGGGCGGACTGATCACCGGGCTGGGACTGGGCGGGCTGGCCTTTGCGCTGGCAGCGCAGGACACGGCAGCCAATCTGTTCGGCTTCACCACCATCGTCAGCGACCGGCCCTTCACCGTCGGCGAGTACATCGTGACGCCCGACGTGAGCGGCACGGTGGAACACGTCGGCTTCCGCTCCACGCGGATACGACAGCTTGACCAGGCCATCGTCACCATCCCCAACAGCACGCTTGCCAATTCGGTCATCACCAACTGGTCACGCCTGACGAAGCGCCGACTCGATCTGACCATCGGCGTGACCTACGATACCGGCAGCGGGCAGATGCGCGAACTGCTGACACGCATCAAGGCGATGCTTGAAGCCCGCGATGCTGTGATCGCGGACAGCATCACCGTGCTGTTCAGCAAGTTGGGGGACAGCGCGTTGGAAGTGCTGGTGCGCGCTTATATCGCTCTCCCTGACTGGGGAGACTTCATGGCGGAGCAGGAGGCGATCCTGCTGGCGATCATGGATGTCGTGGAAGAGCTGGGCCTGAGCTTCGCCTTTCCCAGCCAGTCTGTTTACATCGAGCAGATGCCTCACCCGGCAGAAGACAGCAAAAATGCCGGGGAGTGAGTCCCCGGCATGGCAGCAGCAGTCACAATATTTCCAGTGGCGGATCAATGCGCCTCCCGCTCTGAATGAGGCAGCCGTGAAACCGGAAGTATGTCCGCACTGGGGAGTTTTACAGCCGCGCCAGTACGCCGTGAAGCCAGCACGCCCCGATAAACATCCAGCAGTTCATCCATGATGGTCGTCCAGCTCTGCGCCTCCGCGAAGGCCCGCGCCGCACGGCCCATTTCTTCGCGCCAGCCCGGCTCCCCGACGATGGCCCGCACGCCCGCGATCAGGCCGTCCAGGTCGCCCGGCTCAAAAGTGTAGCCGTTCACGCCCTCCGTCACGACATCGGTCACGCCGCCGACCCGCGACGCCACCACCGGCAGACCCGACGCCATCGCCTCCACGACAACCAGCCCAAACGATTCCCAGGCCGAGGGAAACGTGAGGATATCCGCGCTGGCATAAGCCCGCGAAAGGTCTTCGCCCGTCATGTAGCCCATGAACTTCACCGGCAGCCCGGCAAAATGCGCCGCCAGCCGCTCGCGGTGCGGGCCATCACCGATGATCGCCAGCCGCGTACCGGGCACAGCTTCCAGCACTGCCCGGATGTGTTCGATCTGCTTCTCCGGGGAGAGCCGTCCCACATACAGCAGGATCGTTTCCTCCGGATAGCCGTCGCTCAGGGCCGCCCGCATGGCCGCGTCCCGGTAGCGCGGATGGAATTTTCTGGCATCCACGCCGCGCCGCCACAGCCCGACCTCCTTCACGCCATGCGCCATCAGCTCCTGCTGCACCCGTGTGGAGGTCGCCAGCCGCGCATCGGCCATGTTGAACGTCCAGCGCGTCCAGGCCCACAGCAGCGGCTCCAGGAATCCAGCGTTGAAGAAGCGAGCCATTTGCATGATGCCCGTGTGGAATGAGGCGATGAACGGCACATGCAGCGCCCGGGCGATCACGATGCCGCCCGCGCCGATGGTCGCCGGATGGACAAGGTGAATGATGTCCGGCTGGAAGGCTTTGACCTGACGGTACGTGTTCAGAGTCGGCGGCCCCAGGTGCAGCTCCGGGTAAAACGGCGCGGCGATGCCCGGCACGCCGATCACACGCGCCCCGGCATATTCGCGGACGCCGCGCTCATGGGCGACGACCACCGCTTCCACACCGCGCCGCTGGAAATGCTCCAGCGTCAGCAGCAGGACGCTGACGATGCCGTCTATCTTGGGAAGAAAGGTTTCAGTGAACAGGGCTACACGCATTTTAGCTCTCAACGCATTCTGGCATACAATAACGGTTTCTCATATTTGCTGCGTGGGGACGTTCGCAAGGGCAGGCCTGCCACCGGCTCAAACCTGCCCGCCCCTCAAAGATACCGCCCGCGCCCGAAAACGCAACCTGTTTTACAGCATCTCGATGATCGTCGCCTCGCCCTGCCCCACACCCACGCACAGCGTCGCCAGACCGTAGCGCATCTGCTGGCCTTCGGCCCTGCGCTTCTTCATCTCGTGCAGCAGCGTGGTCAGGATACGCGCCCCGGAGCAGCCCAGCGGATGCCCCAGCGCGATCGCGCCGCCGTTGACGTTAGTGATCTCATGGCGGAAGCCCAGTTCGCGCATCACGGCCAGCGACTGCACGGCGAACGCTTCGTTCAGTTCGATCAGGTCCATATCCTCGACGACCAGCCCGGCCCGCTGCATCACCTTGCGCGTGGCGGGAACCGGCCCCAGACCCATCGTGCGCGGATCAACGCCCGCCGCGGCGCTCGCCACCCAGCGGGCTACCGGCTTCAACCCTAACGCCTCCGCCTTTTCCGCGCTCATGACCAGCACCGCCGCCGCGCCATCATTCAGGCCGCTGGCGTTGCCAGCCGTGACCGTCCCGCCCTCGCGAAAGACCGGCCTGAGCCTGGCCAGCTTCTCCAGGGACGTATCCAGCACGGCGACGCCGTCCTCCCAGTGATAGCGCGGGTGCTCGTCATGCTCAACAATGACCGGATCGCCTTTGCGCTGCGGAATCTCCACCGGCACGATCTCATCGCGGAAGCGCCCGCTGTTTATCGCCGCGACGGCCCGCCGCTGGCTTTCGAAGGCGAAGGCATCCTGCTCTTCCCGCGTGATCTTCGGCTCCACCTTTTCGTAGATGTTCTCCGCCGTCTCGCCCATGGCCTCCAGCGGAAACATGGCCTCCATCTCAGGATTGGGGAAACGCCAGCCAAATGATGAGTCCCATGCCGTCACATTGCCGATCGGCCAGCCCCTGTCACTCTTGGGGATGGCATACGGCCCCCGGCTCATGCTCTCCACACCACCCGCAATGAACACATCCCCCTCGCCCGCTTTGATGGCTCTCGCCGCCTGGTTAACCGCATTCAGGCCGCTGGCACACAGCCGGTTGAACGTCACCGCCGCCACTTCGACCGGAAACCCGGCTAGCAATGTGCCCATCCGCGCCACATTGCGGTTATCCTCGCCCGCCTGGTTGGCGCAGCCCATATACACTTCCTCGACCTCGGCGGGATCGAGGCCGGTACGCGCCACAATAGCCTTGAGCACCAGCGCCACCATATCATCTGGCCGAACAGCGCTCAGCACGCCCCGCACACGCCCGATCGGCGTGCGCACCGCATCAATGATCACGACTTCGGTCATGGAAATTCATGCTCCTTGTGATTACCTGTGCCTGTGGTTCACCGGGGCGGGAAATAACAACCGGCGGCAAGCGCCTCAGGGATATGGAATTTACAGCAGGCCCGCGCATCGCCCCGACGTTCTCCAACCTGTATAATATCGCCATCAAACATCCACGACAAAACGCGGGGCACTCACCATGTTCACCCCATCCAATCCACAAACCTTCAATCCCATCGTCTGGCAGATCGTGCGGCAGATTCCCCCCGGCAAGGTCAGCACCTATGGACAAATCGCCTCCATGATCCCCCCGCCCGACGGCGTGGACCCGCTGCGCTACGCCCACGTGCGGGCACGGTGGGTGGGCACGGCCATGCGGCTCTCCGTCGGGACGGATATTCCCTGGCAGCGGGTGATCAACAGCCGGGGCTTCATCAGCAACCTGCCACAGCCCGGTGGGCGCGAAAGGCAGCGCCTCCTGCTGGAGACGGAGGGCGTCGTGTTTGATGAGAATGAACGGGTGGACTTCAAACTCTTTGGCTGGGAAGGCCCGCCGCAAGACTGGCTGCAGGCGCACGGCCTGCTGCCACCCCGCCCGCTGAAGTGACCTCATCCCCCGGCGGAGAGCGTCAGCCTGAGGCAGGGCATCCCCAGATCGCGCTCGATAAGCGCAATGGCTGCTGCCTGATCGGCGGCACTGCGGGCCACAAACTGCGCCGATCCGTCGCCCTGCGATCCGACTCCTTTGCCGCCCCAGATGTGCGGCTGCAGCGGCGTGTAGTTCAGCACGCGGTGCAGGACGGGGGCGGTCAGTTCCGCCGGGCAGGCCGGGGCAGCATAACGGTCAAAAAGCGCCTGCGCTTCGGTCATCAGTGCCCCAAGCTGCTCAGCGTCGCCTGCCTGCAGGGCCGCCACTGCCTGGCCCACGATCCGCTTGTTGATCGGGCCGAACAGCCGCTGCACACCTGCCGACACCGCGCCATCGGGAAACGGGTAGCAGGCATTCAACCGCGAGAGAATGCGCATTGTGTCTTTCCCGGCCTGCAGGTCTACGATGACAAAATGCAGATCGCGCCCCGCCGTCAGCGATTCCGTTTCCAGATCGTCCCCGTCAAAGGTCATCAGCACCGGGCGGCTGCCAAAGGCGCAGCCCTGATCCATCCGCCCGCAGCGCGACGGTGTGGTGATCTCGCCCCGGTAGGCCAGCTCCATTTCGTCACGCAGCGTCAGGCCGAGGCCATAGACCCGGTTGAAAGCCCGCGCCGTCAGCACGCAGATCGCGGCGCTGGATGACAGCCCCTTTCTGACCGGCAGATCGGTGCGGTCATTGCGGATCGTCAGGCCGCGCACCGGATAGCGGGCCAGAATGCGGTACGCCGTCCCGGCGATGTAGCTCCAGAAGCCGCCGCGCTGCGCCTCCGCCAGCAGCGCGTCCGGCTGCATGGGCAGAGTCAGCGGGCCGTGAGTCTGGCCGTCAGGTGTGGTGGCCGTCAGCACCAGCGCGTCCGGGTGCGGCGCGACGGCGGCATGGATGCCCTGATTCGTCCCCACGATCAGCGCGTACCCCTTCTCCAGCGCCGGATTGACGCGCCGATACCCCCCGGCCCAGTCGGAATGCTCCCCAAAGAGGCAGATTCGCCCCGGCACAAATAAGCGCAGTGAACCATCACTCATGGCCGCCACCAGTTCACCCAGGCATCCCGGAATCCCAGCTTCGGCCAGAAGCGGCTGCTCAAAGGATTGGTGGGCGCGTAGTTGACGAACACACCCACGACATTACGCCGCCGGAACCACTGCCAGGCCGCCCGGAACAGCGCCCGCCCGATTCCGCGTCCCCGCTGATCAGCCCGCACGGCCACCTCGAAAATGTCACCGTAGCGCCCCTTGCAAAACAACGCCGGGCGTGCCGTCGGGTCCTGCACACTGAGGCCGATCCCAAAGAAGCCGACAACTTCATCCCCGCGCTCCGCCAGCAGCAACACCTGCCGCATACCGCCGCCAAGAAGCTGCCGGGTCTGGATCATGCACCCTTCCAACAGGGAATCGCTCAGTTCGATGGCCGGTTGATGCGCCGCATGGAAACGCCACGATTCGGCCATCAACTCCGCCACCACCGGCACATCCCACTCTGCTGCCGTCCGGATCAGCAGGCCGTCCACCGGCTCCGGCAGCCCCGGCAAGGGGAGCGTCATCGGTCGGTGAGCGATCGTATGGTACGGCGCAAAGCCGCAGCCCCGCAGCGCCGCCATCAGACGTGCATCACACACAGGGGCCAGCAGCATCCGTGCGGGAATGCGCAGCGTGCCCGGCCAGGCATCCAGCCGCGCCAGCAGCGCAGGCAGAAGCTCCCCCGGATCGGCGTCATCCGCCAGCCAGAGCCGCACACGCAGATAGCGCCGGGGAAAAACATTCGCCAGAGGGCTGGCCGCTGCCCAGGACTCGCGCTCCGCACACAGCGCTCCGATGACACCCGCCGGGCCTTCCGCCAGCCAGCACGGGCCGTCATCGGCCAGGATCATCCAGGGGGGCAGCGTATGCCGGGCGGGCAGCCGCGCATCCCCGGCATGAAAGCGGGCCGTTTGCGCATCGGCCAGCGCCTGAATGGCAGTAACATCCTTCAGCGCTGCCTGGCGTAAAGACAGCGTGCGTTGTGACATCCTCACCTTCTATCGATCGCAGCCACCCCGACAGCATCGGAGCAGCATCCAGCAAGTGGGTTGTATACCATCAATTATACCCGGCAGCGGGCCGGTTGCCGCCCGCCGCCGGATTCGGTAAAGTGGCCGCTGTCGCCGCTGCGCGGCGGCAGTATGCTCCAGAAACGAGGTTGTCACCCCTGATGCTGATCGCCTTCCATTTTCCCCGCCGCTGCTGGCCGCTTGTGATCCTGCTGCTCCTCCTGCTGGCGCAGCCTGCCCCCACTCCGGCCCACGCACAGGGGCCGTGCGGCACAGTGGACGCCATTGATTACCCCCTCGATCCGGCACAGTTCTCCATCGTCTACCGCTTCGGGATGCCGTCCACGCGCTTTGACGGGCGCTACCACGCCGGGGAAGACTGGTTCGGCACGCGGACGGCCACCTACGGCGCGCCGGTGCGGGCTATCGCGCGGGGCCGCGTGACCTATGCCGCGCCGTTCGGCTGGGGGCGGGATAAGGGCGTCGTCATCATCGAGCACACTTTCCCGGACGGCACGCTGTGGTACAGTCTCTACGGCCACATGGAAGAAGTGGAGCCGTACACCTTCCCTGCCGTGTACACCTGTGTGGAGCGCGGAGAGATCATCGGCGCGATTGGCCGCCCACGCCCGGCCCCCCACCTGCACCTGGAAATCCGCAACTTCTGGCCGGATTCGCCCGGCCCCGGCTACTGGGCCACCGATCCGACTCTCTCCGGCTGGCGGCGGCCCTCCAAGTTCATCGAAAACTGGCAGGCATGGTTCAACCCGGCGCACCGCTGGCACGGCGACCTGACCGACGAATCCGGGCCGCAGTGGCCGGACATCCTGCGCGAGGACGGCGCATTGGTCGTCTATGATGACGGGCGGCTGAAGGCGCTCAACCCCACCGGGCAGGTGCTCTGGCGCTACATCCTGAGCGAAGACCTCAACGTGGTCGGCGTGCTGCCCTATCAGGGCGACATCCTGGTGGCCGACTACGACGGCGTCATGCAGCGCTGGAGCATGGAAGGCGGCTTCATCGAAGCGTGGCAGCTCCCGCACGCCGTTAACAGCACGCCGATCACGTGGGGCGATCTGCTGATCGTGCATACGCCGGATGATGAATTGATCGCCTACGGCCCGGATCGGACCGAACGCTGGCGCGTACCGGACGTACCGCGCCCCGTGACGATGCAGGTCACCGCCCGCCTGCTGGGAGTGGCATCTGTGCGTGGCGCGGTGACGTTCGTCGGCATTGACGGGACGGTTGCCAGCCGGGCCATGCTGCGTGAGCGCGGCGATCTGGCTCCTGCTCCCGGCGATGGTTTTTACCTCCGCAGCCGCTACAGCCTGTGGTATGTCATGCCGGACGGCACATGGCGCTGGCTGGCCGATTCGCCCGCCACCACACGTGGAACGGCGGCCCTGCACAGCCTGCCGGATGGCCGCTTCGTCGTTTACAGCGGCAGAAGCGAGCGCACCCTTTATGCCTATGACATGGCGGGCCGCCAGCAGTGGGCCGTGACGCTGCCCGATTTTCAAGGTCGCCCATTCATCCTGCCGATCGGGGACGCGCTGCTGCTGGCCGACGGCTACGGTCACACTGCCGCCGTCGGCGCGGAAAGCGGCGCGCTGTGCAACCAGATGCACGTCTGGGGCAATCGAGGCGCGGCAGCCCGGGCCGTGCCGGGGCCGGATGGCGTGCTGCGCCTGCACATCGCCGATCAGGTGATCGGGTTGGACTGGACAATTTTTGCCGCAGGCTGCCGGTGATCACCGTGAACGACCGCATCCGACATCGCAGCAAGAAAACCATCACCCGCTGTGCTTTCTCCCTCCTGCTGATGCCCCTGCTGCTGATCGCAGGCCCCGCCCGAACCGATGCCCAGACGCCGGGGCAGGACTGCGGCATTGTGGACGCGATCACCCTGCCCATTGATGGCATCAACGAGCGCGGCAATGACTTTGGCATCTACCGCGCCCGGTTCGGCGGGCTGCACACCGCCATAGATGTGGCTTTTTATCGCTACGGCGATCCCGTACATGCCATCGCACGGGGGCGGGTCACCTATGCCGACCCGGAAGGCTGGGACACGGAGAAAGGCGTGGTCATTGTCGAACACACCTTCCCCGACGGCGAGATATTCTATTCCGTCTACGGCCATATGGAACCCATCGGCGACTATTTCTTCCCGGCAGTCGGGCAGTGTGTCACCCCGGAGACCATCGTCGGCGCGGTGGGAAACCCCGCCCTCAGCGCCCCGCACCTGCACTTTGAAATCCGCAGCTTTGGCCCGGACGACGGCGGCCCCGGCTACTGGGATACCAATCCCCTGGAGGCCGGCTGGCGGCAGCCGCTGGACTTCATCCGGCTGTGGCAGATCCGCCTTATGGGCAGTGACGGCAGCGCCCCCGCCCCTTATATCAGCCACGTGACGGCCCTCCGACCGCCGGGTGTGCCGCCGCTGATCACGTCGGACGGCGGGCTGATCGTCGCCGAGGGCGCAATACTGGATGGCGTCAGCCCCGCCGGACGGCTGATCTGGCGCATGGAACTTTCCAGCACGATCAGCGGTATGATCGCCCTGCCCGATGATCGCATCCTGACCCACACCGCCGACAACAGCATCCTGATGCTGCGCGGGGGACGCTATGAGACAATCTGGACGCCAGATCGCGCCCTGACGGGCGCACCGATGTGGCTGGGCGACGTGGTGGCTTTCTTCACCGGGGACAACGCGCTGGCAGCCTACACCCCGGAGGGCGCGCTGCGCTGGGTCACGCTGCCGCTGGGAGACCGCGTGGGCAACGTGGTGACCGATGGCAGCCGGATCGCCGTTGGCACCCGCCCGCGCAGCCGGGACATCCCTCCGGCCTGGCATGTGATCGGCGCAAACGGCCAGATGCTCTATCAAGTCGCGCCTGCCAACCCGCCGCTGGCTGCCGCCGGTCCACAGGGGGATTTCTATCTGCTGGACGGCGACATGCTCTATCACATCAGCGCCGACTATATCCCGACTCCGCTTGTCCGCCTGCCCTACACCGCCGGACGCAGCACGGCCCTGCTGGCCGATACAGCGGGCAGCGTCTACGTCTTCATGGCGCTGGATGAAAGCCTGCTCTATGCCTACGATTCCGGCGGGCAGCTTCGCTGGCAGAACACCCTCCCCGGCATTCACCGCCAGCCGCTGCTGCTTGCCAGCGGCGAAGGCTGCCTGCTCTACGCGCTGGCTGCCGACGGCACGCTCTACGCCATCCGGGCGGCAGACGGGGCAATTCTGGGGCAGGCACAGCTTTACGCGGGGGGCGTCAAAGGCAGCCCCGCAGCCCGCCTGCTGGAAGTGCTGCCGGGAGAACGGGTGCGCTTCGGCGCGGGCTACCTGACCGTCGTCACGCTGGATGGCTACGCGCTGGCCGGAATCGAAAACGGGGCCTGCCCGGCAGACCCCGCCTGATTTCCGCTGCGGTTCCACTCAGCGCCAGGGATCAGCCTGCGGGACCAGCTCCGCGTCCAGCCCCCGATCATGGAACCAGCCGGGCATCTGGTCACGCATGACGACCATCTCCGTGGCATAATGCGAAGCAGCCAGCAGATTCATGCGCACGTCCGGCAGGAATTCGCGCATCCGCGCCCGATGCTGCTGCGCATAGGCGTTATCACCAAACAGCCACCAGTGGCCAGTCACGAAGGTATCGCAGCCCAGCGCCGCCGCCTGTTCGATCAATTCCGGCTCGCCGCCCGACCCCGGCGCAACCGCCACCTTGCTGACCGGCTGCCCGTTGTGGCGCACCTGATCATAGCGCAGCCGCTCCAGATCGGTGACCTTCGCCAGCCGGGAAGCGAAAGCCTGAAAGCTCACCGGCTCCTTGCCCGCCATGCCATAGACCGCCGCCAGCCCGCCGTAGTACGGACTGAAGCGCTGCTGCTCACGCAGCCCCAGCACGTTCGCCAGCGCCGTCGCCGTCGAAATCTCCGGGTGACAGTCCAGCG
Source organism: Ardenticatenia bacterium (assembly GCA_026983935.1). Taxonomy (GTDB): domain Bacteria; phylum Chloroflexota; class Anaerolineae; order Aggregatilineales; family Ch27; genus JALSTC01. The sequence goes on along the minus strand of JALSTC010000419.1, from coordinate 2,448 downwards.
GAGAATGGCAGTGATAGTAGCTGATGTGGTGCTCCTGCAGCTCTTCCAACTGCTCCTGCGGAATCTGGACGACCCCGCGCCCGCTTTCTTCGTAGTCGGCCAGATGGTGGGCGAAGATCAGCGCCCCCGGCGCGCCGCGCTCCACCTCGCGGGCGATGATCGTATCCAACACATCCTGGCCGGGAAAAACGACCAGGTACACGCGGTCCACTTCCTCGGCATTGTCCAGCATCAGGCCGTTCCATGTGCCGTTGAGAAAAGCCGGGGACGCGAAACGCTCAAATAACCGGAACTGGCTGTCAGACATAAAGGGCCGCCAGTGACCGGTCTCATCGAAAGCATCCACGGAAAAGAAAGTATCCAGCTCTCTGACGATCTCAGCCTGCTGCATTTGCGCCCCCCTTTTGCTGCATCTTCTGATACAGACGCGCTTCATCGCGCACAAAGGCCACCGTCGCCGCGACGGTTGCATCGGCCCGGACATCGGCGGGCATGGATTCCAGCCGCCAGGTCACCGCTTCCGGGCGGCGTTCGGAATCAAACTGCACTTCGGCGATCCCCAGCACGGCTTCCCCCCTTGGCCGTGCCAGCCAGAGTGTCTGGGCCTCAACATCCAGCCGTGCCCCTGTCCCTGCTGTCAGCGGACGGATAACCAGATCGCCCGTGGACGACGGCGCTGCACCTCCTGCATGGCAGACCAGCCGCCATGCCCCGGCCTGCCAGACGCCCTCCCCCGGCAGACCCCGCTGCGTATCCGAACCACACACGGCAAAACTGACGGCGTCCAGCAGCTTCTGCACTGCCGCCGCGCTCATCATGGCACAGTCAGCATCATCCAGACAGACCGCATCGTAACCCATCGCATCCAGCACAATCAGCGCCGCCCGGCCTTCGGTCGCCGCGCAGATCGGCTGCGCCGGATCGCAGGAATGACCCAGGTCAAGCAGGGTCGTCGGCCCGCTGGCAGCGGCCCGCGCCCGCCGGATGAAGGCAAACAGCCGCGGCAGCATGTCCAGCCGCCCGGCCAGGTTGGCCGTGTAAAGTACCGTCAGTCCCGCCGTGCTCATCAGTCCTTGATCTGCTCATACATGGCTGGCGCGTCCCAGTAGGCCTCCAGCCCATCAATCAGATCGCCTTCCAGCGTGAGCACATTCACGCCGTCGAACTGCGCCGTTTTGCCATTGCGGGCGGTCGCGGTGACCTCCCACGTAAAGACGATGCGCTCCGGCCCGGCGTAATACACCTTGCCGGGCGTCATCTGGTAAGCCTGCCAGGTGTCGGAGAGTGTATCAAAGTACTGGCGCAGACCGATCTCGCCCTCATAGAGACTGAGGCCGTAGGGATCGCGCACCACGCAGTTATGGCGGAAACACGCCAGAAACCGATCTTCGTCCATCTCGTTCAATGCTGCCAGATAGCGCTGCATGGCAGCATCCAGTACGGCTTTCTGCTCGGAATCTACATGAGCCATCTGTGACCTCCCCGGCTTCGCGCCGGTCTGCGTCTGCACCGTTTGTGACCACGATTCCCGTTTTCTGGCAAATGCGCTACCGGCCTTTCCATTCCGGCTTGCGCTTTTCCATGAACGCCTGCATTCCTTCCCGCTGGTCTTCCGTACTGAAGAGCAGGAAGAAAGCCCGCTGTTCATAGGCCAGCCCTTCGGCCAGAGTCATTTCATAGGCTTTGTTAACCGCTTCCTTCGCCAGACGCACGGCCACCGGTGCGCGTGCCGCGATCTCCCGCGCCAGAGTCAGCGCCTCATCAAGGTATGACTCCGCCGGAACCACGCGGTTCACCAGCCCGAACTGGTAGGCTTCCTCCGCGCTGAGGTTGCGGGCGTTGAGGATCATCTCCATGGCCAGCGCTTTGCCCACTGCCCGGATGAGGCGCTGCGTGCCGCCCGCGCCGGGGATGATGCCCAGATTGATCTCCGGCTGTCCGAAGGTGGCCGTCTCGCTGGCAACGATCATATCGCAGGCCATGGCCAGTTCACAACCGCCGCCCAGCGCCCAGCCGGAGACAGCCGCGATCACCGGTTTCTTCGCTTTGCGCAGCGCGTCCCAGTCCAGCAGGTCTACGGCCAGCATCTCCACCGGCGTGGCCGTGGACATTTCCTTGATATCCGCCCCGGCGGCAAAAACGCGCTCGCTGCCGGTAATCACAATGCAGCCGACCTCATCGTCGGCATTCAGCGCCCGCAGCGCATCCATCAGCTCGCGCACCAGCGCGCTGCTGAGTGCGTTAAGCGCCCTGGGCCGGTTGAGCCGGATCAGGCCGACGCGCCCTTCCAGCTTTTCCACCAGAATGTTTTCGTATGCCATACCAGACTCCCTTTTGCAGAAATGCGACCCTCAGAGAGACAGAATCATCCCCGCCAGGCAAACAGCCGCAGGGCTTTGAACACCGCAAACACCCCGAACATAATCCGCGCCAGCAGCGCCATCCCCG
>JALSTC010000418.1 GCA_026983935.1 Ardenticatenia bacterium | reverse complement strand
TCACCATCCGTGACACGGGTATAGGCATGACCCGCGACGAATTGATCACCAACCTGGGGACGATCGCCCAGTCCGGCGCGACGGCATTCCTGCAGGCGCTGAAGGAACGCGGTGAAGCCGCGACCAGCATCATCGGGCAGTTTGGCGTTGGCTTTTACAGCGTCTTTATGGTGGCCGATGAAGTGCAGGTCACCTCACTCTCCTATCGCCCCGACGCCACAGCCGCCCGATGGGTCTGCGATGGCAGCGAACACTTCACCGTCGAAGATGCCGAGAAAGACACACGCGGCACGGAAATTCTGATCAAGCTCAAGGAGGATGCGGCGGAATTCACCGACGAATGGCGGCTGCGCGAGATCATCAAGCGCCACAGCGACTTCATCGCCTTCCCGATCTACCTCGGCGAGCCAGAAGAAGGCAAAACGCCGACCCCGGTGAACCAGCAGACAGCCATCTGGCGGCAGGCTCCGCGCGACGTGGACGAAGAAGCGTACCGCAGTTTCTACAAGCAGATTTCGCTGGATTTCGAGGAGCCGCTGGCCTACGTGCACATCAGCAGCGAAGCGCCGCTGGACCTGCACGCCATTCTCTACGTGCCCGGCAAACGCGACCGGGGCATCTTTGCGCCAAAGGAGCACGGGCTGCGTCTCTACAGCAAAAAGGTGCTCATTCAGGAGCGCAACGCCGATCTGCTGCCGGAGTATCTGCGCTTTGTAGAGGGCGTGGTCGATTCGGAAGACCTGCCGCTCAATGTGTCCCGCGAGAGCGTACAGTCCAACACCATCGTGCGCAAGATACGCAGTAATCTGGTACGCCGCCTGCTCGGCGAACTGGAACGTATCGCTAAAGAAGACCCGGAGCGCTACCAGAAATTCTGGGAAGAATTCGGCGCGTTCATCAAGGAAGGCATCGCCACCACGCCGGAAGATCACGGGCGGTTGATGAAACTGCTCCGCTTCCACTCGTCCCGAACCGGCCCCGATGAATGGGTCTCGCTGGCTGAATACGTGGAGCGTATGCAGGAAGGGCAGGAGGCCATTTACTACCTGTTCGGGGAAGACCTGTCCTCAATCACCCGCAGCCCACACCTGGACCCCTTCAAGGCATCAGACACCGAAGTGCTGTACCTGACGGAACCCGTTGATTCCTTCATGATGGTGGCCATGCACGAATTTGAAGGGCACGCCTTCCAAAACATCGCCGACGCCGACGTAGACATGCCCGAATCCGAAGCGCCGGAAGGGGAAGCGATCCCCGATGACCTGTTCAACCCGCTGCTCAAACGGTTCAATGAGGTGCTGGACGGGCGGGTTATCGCCGTACGCGAGGGTACACGCCTGACGGAAAGCCCGGCCCGGCTGGTCACGCCGACTGACACTCCCGGTGACAGCATCGAGCGCGTGCGCAAGCTGATTGATCGCGACTTTGAGGTCAGCAAGCGCGTGATGGAGATCAACCGCCGCCATCCCCTGATTCGAGACATGGCGCAGGCTCTGAACCGCAACCCGATGGACACGCTGATCCCGGAGATGATCGAGCAGCTTTATGAAAACGCGCTGCTGATCGAGGGCGTGCATCCCAACCCGGCGGAGATGGTCGGGCGCATCCAGGACATCATGACTGCCGCAGCAAAAGCACGCGCCGGGGAAGGCTCCTAGATCGGCATTCTTCGGCCATGTGCGCACTGGTGACAGGGAACGCGCACGGTTCCCTGTCACGTTTTTTACCCCGCTTGAGCACGCCAATTGCATTACAGGGCAAATTGGGTTAAGGTGGAGGCACCCTCCATATTTTATTTTATAAGGACTTATCTGCAATGGCCCGTCTGACTATCCTGGGTTCGGCGGCAATCGTGCCGGATACAGAACATGATAATACCCATATGGTGCTGGAAGGGGACGAAAGCGTCATCCTGATAGACTGCGGCTCTAACCCGATCGCACGTATGCAAAAAGTTGGCATCCACCACGAAGATGTCAGCGACATGATCCTGACGCACTTCCACCCTGACCACGTGCTTGGGGTGCCCATCCTGCTGAACAACATGTGGCTGCTGGGGCGGCGGCGTGCCCTGCGCGTGTATGGGCTGCATCACTGCCTGAACCGCGTGGAAGACATGATGCTCATGTTCACGTGGGATGAGTGGCCGGATTTCTTCCCGGTGGCCTTCCACAAAGTGCTGGAGCGAGATAACCAGCTTTTGCTGGAGAACAACGATTTCCGCATCACGTCATGGCCGGTCAAGCACTACGTCCCCACCATTGGCCTGCGCATTGAAAACAAACGGACGGGCTTCGTCACAGCCTACACGTGCGACACCGCCCCCACACCCAGTCTGATCAAACTGGGACGCGATGCCGATCTGCTGATCCATGAATCGACGGGCGAAGAACCCCTGGGACATTCCAGCGCCAGGCAGGCCGGGGAAACCGCCACAGAAGCGGGAGCCAAAAGGCTGGTGCTGATTCACTACGAGGTCTTTGGCCGCGAGGGGCCGATTGACCCCAGTGGTCTGGTGGATGAAGCGCGAGAAACATTCGATGGGCCGGTAGAAATCGCCCAGGACTTCACCGTCTACGACGTGTGAAGCGCCGCCGTGTGAAAAAAAACGCCCGCAGCGGCACAGGGCGGCGGGCTGTGTATCTATATATTCAGGGCACAGAGCGCCGGGAGTCAGCTCTTCGGCTCGGCCAGCTCCACTGGCTTGACAGTGGCATGCAGGAATTGA
>JALSTC010000417.1 GCA_026983935.1 Ardenticatenia bacterium | reverse complement strand
AGGCCGTTGACATAGGTCGAGCGATCCGTGCTGCCAGTCGGACTGGTGAAAAACACGCTCAAAGGCGACGTGGTGGAAACGATCGGCGTCCCCACCGGCGGTGCCGTGGTGGGCGTGAGGGTCGCGCTCAGCCCCAGCAGGTCAATGCCGGTAAGCTGCGAAATAATGGCAAGCAAAAGCACAACGGCGGCCACGATGCCGCTCAGGGTCAGGTTGGCGGCGCGCTTGCGCCCTCCAGATGTATTACGCTGGCTCATGGGGTTCGTTTTCTCCTTGATCGGACAGCAGTTCAGGGGATTCAGGGCCGGCCAGTTGATGCGGCTGCGGCGGGGCATCCAGTTTTTCGGGCTGCGGCGGCGCGTGAAGCTGCTCTGGCGGCGGCGGTGCAGTGAGCCTTTGCGGCTCCGGCGATGTCTCTAATGACGGAGCAGCATCCTGCGGTGGGGTGAACATCGCCAGCAGGCGCTCCACTATCCCCCGGTTATCCAGCACGGCCTGCTCCGCAAGAAACGTCTCAAGCTGGGCCTCGTCAGGACGCACCACCGTACCGCCAAACAGCCGCTCGCTGTACTTCGCCAGCCGCCGCAGGTCTTTGCGCACCAGCTCCGGGTCACCCTCACGACGGTGGCCGACCAGCCGGTTGATGCGCTTCATCAGCTTGCGCAGATCACCGACGGCGTCATCCAGCGACTCGGCGGAAGCCTGCGCCGCCATCCGGCGGGCAATGGCCGCCGCCTGGGACAGCCCCCAGTCCATCAGCGGGCGGGCTTCGTCATCCGTCAGCTCGTCACGCAGACCGGGATCGCTCATCAGCGACTCGACGACTCGCTTCTCCAGTTCTTCCGGGCCGTTCGCTTCCTGTGGCACGGTATCCTCCTGCCTTCTTTGGATGCATGGGTTTCATTTTAACATGGCCGGGTGCGAAAAGAGATCAATCAGAGAGGTGGGAAACCAGCGGCAGGCGGTAGGAGACAAGAAAGGAACGCAGGCGCACGGCTCAGACGGAGGCCCGCGCCACTGCCAGGCGGACGGCTTCCTCCGGCGATGACGCCCAGACAACCGCGCCCACCGCAAAATCCCGCAGGAACGGCGCAGCCCCCAGCGCCACAACCGGCTTACCCATCTTGACCGCCAGCGCGATCTCGGAGAGCGTGCCCCAGCCCGTACCGATGGCGATCAGGGTATGGGCGGCGCGGGCGATGATGGCATTGCGAGCCTCGCCGAGACCGGTGGCGATGGGCACGGTCACCCAGGGGTTGGCCTCATCCGGAGAACTGCCGGGCAGGATGCCGACGACGATCCCGCCCGCCTGTGCCGCCCCGCGGCTGGCGGCGGCCATCACCCCACCGCGCCCGCCGCAGAGCAGGATATGGCCGTCCGCCGCGATCAGGCGTCCGACCGCTTCGGCAGCGGCTTCTTCTTCTGGTGTGGCGCTTGCCACGCCAATGACGGCGATCAGCATTATGAGGCCTCCGGTCTCTCCCCCTCGCATTTTACGTGAACAACGATTTCCATTCAATCTATCAATCGAGTCTTGCACAAGCGGGCAAGACGGTGTACGCTCACGGGCATGTTCGCAAAAGAAGCACGCGCCACCATCGAACGGGTCCGCCGCATTTCCTCCCGCCTGCAGCGGCTGGAACTCGGCGTTGAGGAAGGGCTTTCCCACCTCAAGCCGGGGCAGATGCTGCTGGCCCGGCTGCATGAAGATCGCTGGGACCCCTATCTGCCAGAGCGGTGGGTGCCCGTCGCCGTTGATGGCCGAACGATCACCATCGAGCGCCCGGCCCGCAATCACTACGCGCCGGGGCAGGTCGTCTCCGTGCTGGGGCCGGTCGGTGCGCCGTTCCCCATGCGCTACAACCTGCGCAACCTGCTGCTGATCGCGCTGGACACCATGCCCACGCCGCTGCTCTTTCTGGGCGGGCTGGCCATCCGCAGCAAGATCAGCGTGACGCTGGTGCTGAGCGGCGTGGCGAGCGAATATCCACTTGAGGTGCTGCCAGAGGAAGTGGAGGTCATCGAGGGCGACCTGGACAACGGCTGGCCCAATCAGGTGACCACCGTCGGCTGGGCCGATCAGGTGATCGCCGCCGCCAATCCGGCCTATTACAACACCCTCTACCCCGCCCTGCTGCGCAAGATTCATGAACTGCGGGCAGAAGTTCCCCGCCGCTACCTCCTGGGGATTTTCGATCTACCGATGGCCTGCGGCGTGGGCACATGCCAGGGCTGCGGCGTCTCCTGCCACACCGGCGGCGATCGATTGATCTGTGTGGATGGCCCCGCCCTCGATCTGGAAGAAGTCAACTTCTCATGAGCATCCGTTCTGTGCTGTGCGTTTTTGCCCACCCCGATGACGAAACCATTCTGGCCGGAGGCATCCTGGCGCTGCTGCACACGCAGGGTGTGCAGACGCACCTGATCTGTGCGACCAGCGGCGAAGGCGGCGAAATCGGTGACCCGCCCATCGTGGAAGACCGCCGGGAGCTTGGCGCGGCCCGTGGGGAAGAACTGCGCTGCGCCGCCGAGGCGCTCGGCGTGAGCACGCTGACGCTGCTCGGCTATGTGGACCCGGACATCGGCCCCGGCGAAGAGCTGCGCCCCTTTGAGGCGCACTTCCCGACGCTGGTGCAGCAGATCGCCCAGTTGATCACGGAGCGGAAGACGGAAGCCGTGCTGACGCATGGCCCGGACGGCGAATACGGCCACCCGGCCCACCGCCTGC
>JALSTC010000416.1 GCA_026983935.1 Ardenticatenia bacterium | reverse complement strand
GCGCTATGGTGTAAATGGGTGGGATGCTGCCGACAGAGACTACAACACCCGGTGCGGCGTCCGCCCTGTCTCCAGACCTGAATGCGCCCGGAAAGAACGCCATGTTCAAGCGCCTTCGCCGCTTTTTCCACCGACATCCCCGTCTGGCCGTGCTGCTGGCCGGCGCTGTGCTGATCCTTATCCTCGTGCTGACCGCGCTGGGCGCGGTGCTTTTCACCAACCTGCCGGACATCACCAACCTGGAAGCGGGGCTGACGCTGCCCTCCACCCGCATCCTCGACCGGCACGGGCGGCTGCTCTATGAGATCGTCGCCCCGGAAGGTGGGCGCAACCGCGCCGTCACCCTTGACCAGATTCCGCAGCACTGCATTGATGCCACCATCGCCACGGAAGACGCCAATTTCTATCATCACCTCGGCGTAGACCTGGCGGGCATCCTGCGGGCAGTACGCATCAACCTGGAAGGAGGCGAGGTGCTGGCAGGCGGCAGCACGATCACCCAGCAGGTGGCCCGCAACCTTCTGCTCGATCCACAGCAGCGCGCCGAACGCACCCTGCTCCGCAAACTGCGCGAGACGATTCTCGCCCTGCGGCTGACGGCAGCTTACTCCCGCGATGACATCCTGATGCTCTATCTCAACCAGACCTACTACGGCAATCTGGCCTACGGCATCGAGGCCGCCGCGCTGACGTATTTCGGGATGCACGTGGAAGACCTCGACCTGGCGCAGTGCGCCATGCTGGCCGGGCTGCCGCAGGCTCCCGCGCTGTACAATCCGCTGGAAAACCCGGATGCCGCCGACGAACGGCAGGCCATCGTGCTCGATCTGATGGCGCAAAACGGTTTCATCAGTGAGGAGGAGGCCGCCCGCGCCGCCGATGAACCGCTGCAGTATGCCGCCGTGCCCTTCCCCATCGAAGCGCCACATTTCGTCATGACCGTGTGGGCGCAGCTTCTGGAAGACTACCCGGAGGCGCTCTACACGGGCGGGCTGACGGTCACCACGACGCTCGATCTGGACTGGCAGCACACCGCCGAACGCGCGGCCCGCCGCCATCTGGAGCGGCTCAATACACCGGACGCCCGTGGGCAGACTCACAACGTCCACAATGCCGCGCTGGTGGCCATGGACCCTTACACCGGGCAGGTGCTGGTCATGCTGGGCAGCCCGGACTACTTCGACGACACGATCAGCGGGGCCTATAACGCGGCACTGGCTCCCCGCCAGCCGGGCAGCGCCCTCAAACCGTTCACCTATGCCGCCGCCCTCGATCCGACCCGACCTGACCCCTGGACGGCGGCCACCATGATCCTGGACGTGGAAACCCCGTTCATCACCCGCCGCCTGGAAAGCTACACGCCCGCCAACTTCGGGCTGGTCGAGCATGGGCCGGTGCTGGTGCGGGAGGCGCTGGCTTCATCCTACAACATTCCCGCCGTCGTCGCCCTCGATCACATCGGCGTGGACGCGCTGGTGCGGCTGCTGACCCGCCTCGGCGTCAGCACGCTGGCGGGCAACGAAAATCTCGATCTGGCCGTGACGCTGGGCGGCGGAGAAGTGCGCCTGCTGGAGCTGACCGGGGCCTATGCCGCGCTGGCCAACGGCGGCTATCACATCCCGCCGGTGATGATCCTGCGTGTGGAAGATGCGGGGGGCAATATCCTATTCGAATGGGAGCCGCACCCGCTGACTGAACGTGTGATTGACGAACGGGTCGCCTGGCTGATCACGGATATCCTCAGCGACAACAACGCCCGCCTGCCGTCCTTCGGCCCGGCATCGGCGCTGCAGATCGGGCGTCCTGCCGCCGCCAAGACCGGCACCACGACCGATTACCGCGACAACTGGACGATGGGCTACACGCCGAATCTGGTCGTGGGCGTGTGGGCCGGGAATGCGGACAGCACACCCATGCAGAACGTGACCGGCATCAGCGGCGCCGGGCCGATCTGGCATGACTTCATGCGGGAGGTGCTGCTCGGCCAACCGGAGCTGACCTTCGAGCGCCCCGACGGCCTGGTACAGGTGGAGGTCTGTGCGCTGAGTGGACTGCTGCCAACCGAGGCCTGCCCGCACCGCATCCGCGAGTGGTTCATCGAGGGCACCGTCCCCACCGAAACCGATTCGCTGCACCAGATTCTGACCATTGACCGCCGCACCGGGCTGCTGGCTGACGACTCGACACCACCGGAAGATCGCGTCGATCAGGTCTTTCTGATCCTGCCGCAGGAGGCACGCGACTGGGCCATCCGCGAGGGAATCCCCCAGCCGCCGCTGGGCGCGGAGCTGCTCGCACCGGACGCCGACCGGGGGCTGCGCCTGCTGGAACCCGATCCCTACAGCATCTTTCGCCTCTCCCCCATCCTGCCCGCTGATGCACAGCGGCTGCGGCTGACAGCCGGCGTGACACCCGGCACACGCCGCGTCACCTACCTGATGGATGGGGAGGCCATCGGCAGCGCCACCGAATCACCCTGGGCGGTCTGGTGGACTCTGGAGGTGGGGCAGCATGAGCTGGTGGCGGTGGCAGAGCTGGCTGACGGCACAACCGAAGAAAGTGCCCCGATCCCCTTCACGGTGACGGCGTATGTGCCGCCCGATCAGCGGCCCCCCAGCGGGGAGCTGCCGGGATCATAACCCCCGGAAATTGAGGCCCACAGCAGCGGGCATCCGGTTCAGGCACATACTTTCTACCGGAAAAGAACCACCGCATTCCCCCATCTCTCG
>JALSTC010000415.1 GCA_026983935.1 Ardenticatenia bacterium | reverse complement strand
CCTACGTCCTCGGCGCTCAGCCGCATCCACGCGCCCACTTCTGCCGCTCCTCGCAGGTTGATCTCGCTGCGGTCGCCGCTGTCGCTGTCCAGCAGCCAGATCAGGACTTTAGCAAAGACGCGCAGCTCATCAATCGTGGTCGGCTGCCGTCGGCGCATGGATGCCAGCCGGCGTGGACAGAGATAATTGCTGCGGCCCTTGACCACGCTGGCCCGGAAGTCAATGCCCAGCGCCGTGCGCAGCGCAGGAATGTCCTTGTTCAGGAGCTGATCCTGCAGGTTGATCGTATTGGTAGAGACCACTACCCGCTCGTTATTGGCCAGTGCCCAGTAAATCGCCGGGATGAGATAGGCGATGGATTTACCCGTCCCGGTCCCTGCCTCCACCATCAGATGCTCCCCATGGTTGAAGGCCTGAGTTACCGCGTGCAGCATCTTGATCTGCTCCGGGCGGTGTTCATAGCCCGGCACGTTCTGCGCCAGCGGGCCATCTTCTGCCAGCAGTCCGACGAGCTTCTCTTCGTCAAGGGGGACAGTTTCGGCATTGGGTCGCAGGGGGTGCCAGGCACTTTCCGCGGGGCGAAACAGTGCGCCGAATGCATCGCTGTGCTCTGACGCAGGCTGTCGGGGAGCTTCATCGAATGCTGTCTCGGCACGTTCGCGCAGAGCAGCCTCAAAAACTGGTTTGGCCGTCCATTCCGGCAGGCCGCGTGATGCCAGCACGATTTCCTGCAGTGTGTTCAGCGGGATCGCGAGCAGCTTCTGCCACAGTGCCCAGTAAAGGTAGGCTGTGGCGCTGGCATCGGCAAGCGCACGATGAGCATTATCCAGCGCAATGCCCATCTGCTGTGTGAGGCTGTTCAGGTTGTAGCGTGGGGCGGTCGGCAGCAGCACAGATGCCAGCTCATAGGTATCCAGCATGAGGTTGTTGTACAGGATGCCCTGCCGCTGCATGAATCCGAGATCAAAGGCCACATTGTGCCCCAGCACCGGGGCATCACCGACAAACGCCGTGACGTCTTTCAACACATCTTTGATCTTGGGGGCACCGACCAGATCGGCCTGACGGATTCCGGTGAGATTGGTGATATTGGCCGGGATTTCACGTTGAGGATCAACCAGTGTTTCATAAGTTTCGAGGATCTCGCCTTCCCGAAAACGCACCAGTCCGATTTCCAGAATATCATCATAATCGGGATTCAAGCCGGTTGTTTCCAGGTCAATGGCGATGATTTCGCCGCGCATTGCGGCCTCCGAATTCTAGCCCTGGGGCACTGCATCAAGGAAAAATATCGTGGCAAGTATAGCATACGGCCAGCAGCGGGGCGAACAAATGTGTTATCCGGCGGCTGCATTCTGCGGGGCGGAGGCGGCGGGGTGGACTTCGCGCCATGCCGTCCACAACACCCAGGGAAGCATCAGTGTGAGGATGCCGGTCATGATCCAGAACACGCCGCCCAGTCCCATACGAGGAAGCAGCACATCATAGGCCAGCAGCGGCCCTGCCGCGCTGCCCAGATCGCCAACGGTATTCAGTATCCCCAGGATGCGCCCCTGCTGATTGAACTGTGCATAATCTCCTATCAGAGTCATGACCTGTGTTTGCATGACGCTCATGGCGACGGCGCTCAGCATCATGGCGGCGATGATCACTGCCCCCCTGCCAACGGCAATCATGGCCAGCGAGGTGACTCCCAGCCCGGCGGACAGGACGACCAGTATCCAGCGGTTGCCCCTCCGATCGGAGATCCATCCAGACAGCGGGGAGGCAAGCAGGCCCAGGAATTGATTGACGGCCGTCAACCCACCCGTGAGTGTCGCGAGCTGGATCACCAGCCCGGCGATCACGATTTCATTGCCGATCCGTTCCTGAAGCAGCAGGGGCATGGTCGCGCCAATAATACCAAGAAAGATCAGCCAGTTGATGCCCAGCAGTGCAATGGCCACGACAAGTGGCTGTCTGGAGCGCCCTGAGTCTGGGCGCGGCGGTGGGAGTTCCGATGAGCTGGAAGAGGCCGCCGCGCGTCGACGGTGACCGTGCGGCCTGGTTTCCGGCAGGAATACCAGCCAGATGCCAGCAAACAGCAGGGCAACAATTGCACTGAAGCGCAGAGTTTCAATGTAGCCCACACGATCTGTCAGGACTCCACTGACCACTGAGCTGACCCCGACGCCGATGAAGAACCACATCTGATAGTATCCGCTGTACCGTCCGCGATTCTCATCGGCAGCAAGGTCCAGCACCGCTGTACTGCCGCCAAGCCAGATACCTGCCCATGCGACGCCCCAAATCAGCCGCCCGATCAGCAGCGGCCAGAAACCTGGTACGGTGTACAGCAGATAGGAGAGACCGCCAAGGAACAGCGAGGGGACGAGCATCCACCGTCGGGGGATGCGCTCGATCAGCAGGCCATATGGCCCGTTGATGAAAAGCCGGATGATCCGGTTGGCCGACAGCATCAGTCCAACATCGGCCAGGGCAATACCCGCCTGAGCGGTATGGGTGGGCAGGGCAATATACATTGTGGCATCCCCGATCAAAGAAAGGGCCATGCCTGAGCCGAGGAGCGTGATGGTGGACAAGGGTGAGTTTCTCTGTCGCCAGCTTTGCATAGTTGTTCCTGCAGTCGGTTTACTGACCGCCCCCATCTGCCAGCGCCTCATATACCGGTTGCCCTGTCCATATCTCCGGGAAAGACACGTCCAGCAGGTGGGCCAGCGTTGGGGCTGTGTCATA
>JALSTC010000414.1 GCA_026983935.1 Ardenticatenia bacterium | reverse complement strand
AGGAACAGCAGGGCAAACAGGAATTCGTTCCACGCGATCATCCATGTGTAGAGGGCTACGGTTGCAATTGCCGGAAGCGATAGCGGGATGGTCACACGCCAGATGGCACTCAGTGGCGTACAGCCGTCAATCAGCGCTGCTTCCTCCAGGTCAACCGGTATGGTGCTGAAGTAGCTGCGCAGCATGTAGAGTGCCACTGGCAGGGTGCTGGAGAGATACACGACCACCACGCCCATCAGATTGCCGCGCAGTCCCAATTTGCTGTAAACCACGAATAACGGGATTGCCAGCACGATAGCGGGGAACATATAGACCAGCAGAATGCCCCAGCTCATGGCATTTTTGAGCCGGAAACGCAGACGGGTGACTGCATACGCACCAGGGATGGACAGAATGAGAGTCAGCACGACTGTAACCAATGACAGCACCGTGCTGTTCCAGACATAGCGTCCGAAGTTGAAGTCATTCCAGACGGCAGAAAAGGTTTGAGGAATCTCACCCAACTGGCTCAGAGATGGGATCAGCCGCGTGGGATTCTGTAAGATGTCGGTAAATGGGCGAGCTGCCAGATTTACCATCCAGTAGAATGGGAACGCGGTGATCAGCAGGAAGAAGATAACCAGGATGACTTTGAGCACTCGCCCGACCGCAAGCTCAAATTCCTCACGGCTCATTCTGGCCCTGGCAGAACTGCGCACCTGTGCATCGGTTCGTGTGGCCATTTTAAACCTCCTCTACCAGGAACCAGCGGAAGTAAATGCCGATGATGATGAAGAGGATCACCGCCATGACAACCGCCGTTGCTGCTGCTGTCCCGACGTTCTGGCGAGAGAATAGCTGGTTGTAGATCTGCACTGGTAGCACCTCTGTGCCTGCCACGCCCCCTGTCAGCAGGAACACATCATCGAACTTGTTAAACGTCCATATGAAGCGCAGCAGGAACAGCGTGCCGAATACGGCACGAAGTTGGGGCAGGGTGATATACCACAGTCGCTGGCTGGGTGCAGCGCCGTCTACCTGCGCTGCCTCATACATGTCCGCGGGAATGGCCTGGATGCGGGCCAGGATGAAGAGAAATGCAAATGGGAAATAACGCCAGCCCTGGAACAGAATGATCATTAACAGCGCCCAGCCTGGCGTGGTCAGAAAATCAATGCGTCTGCCGCCCATACTGGCGACCAGTTCATTGATCAAGCCAAAGCGTGCATTCAGGAACATCTGCCAGATGAAAGCCAGAGAAACTACCGGGGCAATATAGGGGAAAAGCAGGAAGCCGCGGAAAACATTTCTGCCCGGGAATCTGTCTTTGACCAGCAGCGCGGCAACCAACCCCATGAAGATTGCCAGAATGCTTCCTGCGAATGTGTAGAATAACGTTGTGGAAAGGATGTTCCAGAACTGTCCACTGCGTGCTGCAAAAACTCGATCGAAATTATTCAGCGTAAGATCGTTCAGGCCAAACAGATCAACGGTGGGCAGGTTGCGCATACGCACGGGGCGAAACGCAAATAACAGGTTCCAGATCATAGGCACAACGACGATGGCCATCACGATCAGGAAAGTCGGCATCAGCAGGCCATAAGCCAGGTCGGCGATACGCTGCTGGATGGTGACTCGTCGGGAGTGCGTGCCAGCCGGTAAGAAGAAGCCGACCAGCAGCATCGCGAGCCACAGGATGGCAATGCTGTTGAGGAATGTCTGTTCGTTTAGCAGATTGTTGGCTGAAAGCCAGGTGCCCATTACCACGCCGACGACGACACCCAGGGCGGCTCCCAAGCGTGGATTGCGATCCCGCGCATAAAAAAGATAGAACGCAGGCAATCCGCCAATGATCGCCCATAACAGGACAAAACTGAGCAACTGCAAGAAGCTGAAGTTCAGGACATTTGCTTCTTCCATGGCTGACCCCTTTTTGAGCAAGGCCGGGTGTTTTCCAACACCCGGCCTTTGTACAGCCTATGTATCTATGTGCGGTTACTCTTCCGCGAGCGAAGCCTGGATTTCTTCAACCCACGCCTGGATTTCTGCGGCTGCTTCTTCGGCAGTGAGCGCACCATCCATCACTTCACGCAGTTCAGTGGGGACGGGCAGCTCAGTGTAGATGCCGCTGACCAACGCACCCTGACCCTGGGCAAAGCCCCAGCGATCAAAGCCGGTTGCGCCCTCGATCAGCACCTGCAGTACTTCGGGGCTGTAGAAGTCACCCAGCGGGGCGCGGCGATCCACGCCGGTCTCCAACTGGCTCCAGCCTTCGATGTACTCGGTCGGATTGTCCGACGTGCCACGGCGCATCGGGAACTTGCCCTCAGGCGCAACGGCCAGCCAGTCCAGATACCCTTCGCTCAGCCAGAATTCCACAAACTGAACGGCGGCTTCGGTATTGGCTGAGGTGGTGATACCCATATTGCTGACCTGGCCGTACTGGGCAGGATGTGTGCCGCTGGGGCCGACGAAGGCCGGGACGATGCCGCTGTTCTTGGCCAGGTAGGCGGGATCTTCTTCGCACTCCGGGCAGTTAGGCATTGCGCTGTCGCGCAGGCCGGCCATTTCGTCCAGGATGAACGGTGACCACACAATCATGGCTGCCTGTCCGGCGAAGTAGGTTGCGCGGGTGCAGACCACACCGCAGGCTCCGGGCGGGCCGTAGTTGGTCAGCAGGTTGGCGTAGAAGTCAAGTGCCTCGACCATCTGAGGTGTATCAAGCGTGACGTTGCCCTCGTCATCGGTTAACTGCACACC
>JALSTC010000413.1 GCA_026983935.1 Ardenticatenia bacterium | reverse complement strand
AACACGAACCTGTATGACGGCATGACATGGCAGACACAAGACTATGAACAAAGAAGCTGACCTGATCGTTATTGGAGGTGGCCTGGCAGGTACGGAAGCGGCCTGGCAAGCAGCCGAACTCGGCGCATCCGTGCATCTCTACGAAATGCGCCCACGAAAAACCACTCCAGCGCATGTCAGCGACAAGCTGGCTGAACTGGTATGCAGCAACTCTCTTGGCTCTGACCTGCCTGACCGTGCACCGGGACTCTTGAAAAACGAGTTGCGGAAAATGGACTCGCTGCTGATCCGCTGCGCGGAAGAAACAGCGGTTCCCGCCGGCGGCGCGCTGGCCGTTGACCGAGCGCTCTTTGCCCAACGAGTAACCGAAGCTATCGAACAGCATCCCCGTATAACGGTTATCCGGCAGGAAGTCCACGAAATTCCGGATACACCCTGTATCATCGCCACAGGTCCATTGACGGCAAAAGTCCTTGCGGAAGACATCGCCGCCCTGGTTGGACAGGATTATCTCTATTTCTACGATGCCATTGCGCCGTTAGTTTATGCTGACAGCATTGATATGAGCGTAGCCTATCGTGCCAGCCGCTACGACCGTGGCACACGACAAGAAGGCGACTACATCAACTGCCCGTTTACGAAAGAAGAATACTACCGTTTCGTCTCTACCCTGAAAGAGGCGGAGGTAATCACACTCCGCGATTTTGAACGCGAAGATCCGCGTTTTTTTGAAGGATGTGTTCCTGTCGAGCAGTTGGCCGCGCGAGGCGATGATGCGCTGGCTTTTGGGCCTATGCGTCCGGTTGGCCTGATCAATCCGCATACAGGTGAGCGCCCATATGCCGTGGTGCAACTGAGGCAGGACAACCTGGCAGGAACGCTGTACAATCTCGTCGGCTTTCAGACTAACCTGCGCTGGGGGGAACAAAAGCGTATTTTCAGACTGATTCCGGGACTTCAACATGCGGAATTCGCCCGATATGGACAAATGCATCGCAACACGTTTCTGAACTCCCCGGAAATACTGCGACCCACTCTACAGTACCGACACCGAGACGATCTCTTCTTTGCCGGGCAAATAACAGGGATCGAGGGATATGTCGGCAATATTGGCACAGGCCTGCTGGCGGGCATAAATGCGGCCAGGGTGCTGCACGGCGAGCAGCCTCTGATACTTCCGACAGATACAATGCTTGGCGCGCTCTGTCATTACATCACCCATGCAGATCCAAAAGACTTTCAGCCAATGAAGGCCAATTTTGGCCTGCTGCCTCCACTTGAAAAACGGGTTCGCAATAAACGTGCACGCTACGCAGCTTATGCAGAGCGGGCGCATCGCTCACTGGAACATTTCCTGGCGCAGTATATGGCTACAAAACGAGAAACCCGCTGAGCACAGACGGCTGGCTCCATGTATAATAACAGTGTGGTGAAGCCTTTGGGATAACCCGGAAGGGAGGCAAGCGCTGTTCGACACCTCGGTCAATGTGGTGTTTCCTGGCGCGAACTGTATGGATACCCTGGCCCAGTGGTTAGAAGAAAACAGCCAGCTTCTTGTAGATGCAACAGCAGATGAGTTGACGCAGACGGAGAGTCTGCGTGCCACTGTCGTCGAGTCGGCTGAAGCCTTTTATGATGGTTTGCTGCGCACATTACACATGGGTAATCCAGTCCCCCTGAATCTGATTTTGCTTGACTGGGTTGAAGCCCGGAGTGCACCAACAGACGAAGAATTGGCCGGCCTGCTTCCTGTGCTGACAACACTAAAAAACGTCACCTGGCGAATCCTCTGTGAACATGCGCCCGCAGATAAACTGGTTCAATGGTTGACTGATCTGGAGCAGATCTTTTCTGCTGCCACTGTCTACCTGGTCAATCTTGAGGCAGAAGCTTTATTAGAAGATACAAGAGCGGAACTGAATCGGGCACTTGTGGATGTTGAGCGGTTGAACAAGAACAAGTCGGATTTCATCGCCGTCGCAGCCCATGAACTCAAGACGCCCCTGACACTCATCGAAGGCTACATGAACATGCTGCGGACAGAGTTCCCGGAGGACAGATACCCGCGCATTGCGCTCATGCTTGCAGGAATCGCCAGCGGGACAGTGCGGCTCCGGGAGATCATTCAGGACATGATCGACGCCTCGCTGATCGAGATGAATTTATTGTCACTGCACTATCAACCTGTCTGGCTTCACCGCCTGATTGACATCCTGGAATTTGAGATCAGCAGTATGCTGAAACAGCGGCAGCTCACCGTCGAGATTGACCGCGATTCGATTACAGCCAAGCCGACTTATGGAGACCCAGAACGCCTGTATCAGGCCATCTACAAAGTGGTATCTAACGCCATAAAATATACTCCGGACGGAGGCCGCGTGACCGTGCGTGGTAGAGACCTGCCCGGCTTCACAGAAATTGTTGTAGAAGATACAGGAATAGGCATTGCGCCAGAGGATTTGCAGCGTATCTTTGAGAAATTCTCTTCTCTAGGTGATATTGCTTTGCACTCCAGTGGGAAGACCAAATTCAAAGGAGGCGGCCCGGGTCTCGGTTTGGCGATCGCCAAGGGAATCATTGAAGCGCACGGTGGCACAATCTGGGCAGAAAGCCCCGGTTATGATGAGGAAAAGCTGCCCGGAAGCACGTTTCACGTGATGGTACCGATGCGCACTGCTCCCCCGGGCGACCAAATGGCCGAACTTTTCGAGAGTACCGGCTCGGTCAGCGACAGCCCTGGC
>JALSTC010000412.1 GCA_026983935.1 Ardenticatenia bacterium | reverse complement strand
GGAAGTGAACGAAACGAAGCTGCTCAACGCGCTTGGCGGAGGCGTTCTTCGCCCGGCAGCAGAAGAGGAAATCCAGGCGGTGGGCGCTGTGCCGGGCTATGCATCGCCAGTCGGGCTGGACGTCCGTACGAAAGAGCACGCGGCAGGGATCATTGTTATTGCCGACCGCTTGGTTGAGCACGGCGTGAATTTCGTTGCCGGGGCGAATGATGCAGGCTACCACCTGACCGGCGTGAACTTTCCGCGCGATTTTCTGGTAACGCAAATTGCCGACATTGCCGAGGCGTATGATGGGGCAACCTGTGGGCACTGTGGCGAGGGAACGCTGCATATGGCGCGTGCCATTGAGCTGGGGCACTGCTTCAAGCTGGGCACACGCTACAGCGAGGCATTTGGCGCGACCTATCTGGATGAACACGGGCAGGCACAGCCTGTTGTGATGGGCAGCTATGGTATTGGGTTGGAGCGGCTGATTGCAGCGGTTATTGAAGCGCATCACGACGATTACGGCATCATCTGGCCGCGGTCTATCGCGCCTTTTGATGTGTATATCGTGACGCTGGGCAAAGATGATGCCTACCGGGAAAGGGGATTGGCTTTGCATGATGCGCTTCGGTCTGCCGGATTGGCCGTTTTGCTGGATGATCGCGGCGAGGGGGCCGGTGTGAAGTTCGCCGATGCCGATCTGATCGGTGTGCCGCTGCGGGTGACGATCAGTAAACGGGCAGTCGAACGCGGCGTCCTGGAAGGAAAGTGGCGGCACAGCCCTGAACGCTTTGATATTCCGCTGGAGAATGCCACCGCTGAGGTCGTACATCTGGCCCGTGAAGGGGGATGAAAGCGCCATATACGGCGGTGTGGCGAATTTTCTCTTGCGGGTGGCCAGGCCCCGTGGTATACTTTGAATACCATCGTTTCCTTGTTGAAAAGTGGGCAGCCCCCACTTTTCGTGCTCTATAGCAATGGTACAGCCCATCTGGGGTAGGGAAACATACAGGCGTAAAATGAAATTGAAAGCTGGAAAATGCCTGGCCTTTTGCAGGGCGGCAGGCAGGAGTGATAAGGCAGGATGAAGAGCGAATTTGTCCTCGCGATAAACGAGATAATTGAAGCACGTGCTTTGCCGCGTGAGGTGATCCTGGATGCGCTGCGTACGGCGCTGGTATCTGCCTATCGGCGGGATGTGAGCGCAAGTTCCGCACAGCGTGTTGAAGCCGAGATCGATACAGAGACCGGGGCGGCAACAATTTTCGTTGAAAAAGAAGTTGTGCAGGAAGTGCATGATCATCGTACTGAGGTTGAGCTGGAAAAGGCCCGCGAGATTGATCCTGAGGCCAAACTTGGCGATACGATCATGGTCCCGGTGCCGGATACAGCCCGTAAATTTGGGCGCATTGCAGCGCAGACAGCCAAGCAGGTGATTCTGCAGAAGATTCGCGAGGCCGAACGCGAGTCGCTGTATGAGGAATTCGTCGAGCGCGAGGGCGACCTGATTTCTGGAACGGTGCAAAGCGTGGGGCCACAGGGCATCACTTTGAGCCTGGGCCGTGCCGAAGCTTTGCTGCCGCGGGCACACCAGATGCCGAATGAGCGTTATAAGCCGCATGACAAAGTGCGTACTTATCTGCTTGAGGTCAAGAAAGGCAATCGCGGCCCGCAGATTATCGTCAGCCGCACCCACCGTAATATGCTGCGGCGGCTGCTGGAATATGAAGTGCCGGAGATTTACAACGGCCAGGTCGAAATCAAGAATATTGCCCGCGAAGCAGGTCACCGCTCCAAAGTAGCGGTAGCTGCTCTGCAGGAGGGCGTTGATCCGGTTGGCGCATGCGTTGGCATGCGTGGTATTCGCATTCAGAATATCGTGCGTGAGTTGAACGAAGAAAAAATCGACGTGATCGAATGGAATCCCGATCCGGAGATTTTTATTACCAAGGCGCTGAGTCCGGCCCGCGTGAGCGGCGTTTACCTGGATGAGGGCGTCGGTGGTCGTGGCAGTATGGGCACGGCCACTGTGCTTGTGCCCGATGACCAGCTTTCGCTGGCGATTGGCCGCGAAGGTCAAAATGCCCGGCTGGCAGCTAAACTGACCGGCTGGCGCATTGACATCAAGAGCGTAACCGAGGCCACCACCGAGGCCATTGCCAACGAGGAAGAGGTGGAGGCGCTGAAGGCGCTGAATGAAGCCAACGCCGAACTGGTGGAAGAAGTGAAGCGCATCCTGGCCAAGCGCGAGACGAACCGCCCGATTATGCCGGAGGAATATCAGACGCTGACCCGGTATGCCAGGATGGCGGAAGAGGCTCTGTTGGGAGAGCGCAGGCGTGCCAACCAGGTATACCGCGAGCAGTTGGATACCGTCCGGGAGAAACTGCCGGCGGGCGCATTCGAACTTCCAGTTTCGGCGCTGGACCTTCCCGAGGCAACGATCAAAGTGCTGTCCGCGCGTTTTGAGTCGGTCGGCGACATCATGATGTATTTGGAAGCTGACGAAAGCCGCGTTATCCGTGCCCTGGAGCGCATCGGGGACGAAGATGTGCTGGAGCAGTTAAGGGCGGCCCTGCATACGGTAGAAATTCCGGAGCCTTCCGCTGAAGAAGAAGTGGTTGTGGAAGAAGAGGCAGCGGTGGCTGAGGCTGAGGAGCCGGAGGCTGCACCGGAGGAGGTACTGGAAGAACGGGTTGCCGCAGAGGCGGAAGCGGTTGTTCTGGAGGAGCCAGAACCTGAAGAGCCTGAAGAAGTACCGCCTGCAATCATCGAACCTGAGCCAGAGCCGGTGGCTCCACAGCCCGTGATATCTACTGCCAGGCAGGATAAAGGATCGCTGGAATTCCTTGAACCAGAGGAAGAGCTTGATCTGGAAGCACTGGGCGGCAAGAAGCAGAAAAAGAAGAAGGCCAAACAGCGCCGCCGCCAGCTTGTCTTTGATGAAAAGGCCGGGCAGGTCATTGCCAAGCGCAAGCGAAAGCGCGGACGCAAACGGGTTGACTGGGAGGATGATTTCGACGAGGAACTCTAGATGGCCGGGAAGAAACATCCTCGCCGCAAGCACATACCACAGCGAACGTGTGTGGTCTGCCGCCGGACGATGGACAAACGGGCACTGACCCGCATCGTCAACAACCCAGAGGAAGGGATCATCATAGACCCCGGCGGCAAACGGGATGGGCGTGGCGCATATCTGTGCGATCAGGAATCCTGCTGGGAGCAGGCGCTGACAACGGACATATTGGCCCGCGCACTTCGGACGACATTAACCGAGAGTGATCGGGCGCGATTACGAGAATCGCGCCCGCGCTGAGTAAGCAGACTGATTGATTAGCAATGAATTTTCGGGAATGGATGTAGGCGTGCCTGACAGCGACAGTAACCTGTGAGAGGTATTGTTATGTAAGAAACTCGCTGTGAGCCAGCCCATCCATTGCCTGAATGCAAGGGCATATGGAGGTGCTGATGGCTAAAGAAAAACAGGTTATCGAGGTCCCTGACTTCATAACCGTCCGTGAGTTGGCCGAGTTGATGGGGGCCAGCCCGATTGATGTAATGAAGCAGCTCATCAACAACGGGATCATGGCGTCCATCAATCAGCAAATTGATTATGACACCGCCGCGATTGTGGTGGAAGAAATGGGCTATGAATCGCAGCCCGTTCGTGTAGAGGAAGAGCCAGCAGCGGACAAGCAGGCGGTTCCCCAGTGGCGGCGTCTGTACGCACAGCAGGCACCGGAGACACTCCGTACTCGTCCCCCCATTGTTGCCATCCTCGGCCATGTTGACCATGGCAAAACATCGTTACTCGATGCCATTCGCGACACGCATGTGCAGGAAGGTGAAGCTGGCGGCATCACGCAGCATATCGGCGCTTATCAGGTCACACACAACGGGCGCAGGATCACATTCCTGGACACGCCGGGGCATGAAGCATTCACGGCCATGCGCGCACGCGGTGCGCAAGGTGCGGATATTGCTGTTCTTGTGGTGGCGGCAGACGACGGCGTGATGCCCACGACGCGCGAGGCGATTTCCCACGCACGTGCGGCGGGCGTGCCGATTGTGGTGGCGCTCAACAAAATTGACATGCCCAATGCCAATCCGGAGCGCGTCAAGCAGCAGTTGGCTGAGGTCGGGCTGGTACCGGATGAATGGGATGGCGACACACTGGTGGTTCCGGTGTCCGCTAAACAACGCACTGGCCTGGATGATCTGTTGGAAGCGATTCTGCTGGTCGCGGATGAAATGGAGATCGTCGCCAACCCGGATACAACTGCCGCCGGTACGGTGTTGGAAGGGCGGTTGGAGCGCAGCCGGGGCGTTGTTGCCACGCTGCTGGTGCAGAACGGTACGCTGAAAACAGGCGATGCGGTCGTTGCGGGCACCAGCCATGGCCGAATCCGGGCCATGTTTGATGAGAACGGCAAACGGGTCAAGAAAGCTGTTCCGTCGCAGCCCGTCTCGGTGATCGGGCTGAATGAAGCGCCTGTCCCCGGCGATGTCTTTGAAGTCGTCGAGAGCGAAAAGGTTGCCCGCAAGATCGTTGAGGCGCGCAAACTGAAGGCGGCGGAATCGGCACGGCGTGGCCCGCGAGCACTCACCCTGGAAGAGATTTTTGAGCAGTTCCAGGCCGGGGAAGCCAAAGAGCTAAATCTGATCGTCAAGTGCGATGTTCAAGGATCGTTGGAGCCAATCGTGAATTCTCTGGAGAAACTGGGGAATTCCGAACTTGGCGTGCGTATTCTGCATGCCGAAGTGGGCAACATCACCGAAAATGACATCATGCTTGCCAGCGCATCAAATGCAGTTGTGCTGGGCTTCAATGTGAAAGTGGACCCCGCCGCGCAGCGTATGGCCGAGAGTAAGACTGTGGATATCCGCCTGTACAACATTATCTACAAGTTGATCGAGGATGTTGAGCTGGCCCTGCAAGGCCTGCTGGAGCCGGAGTACCACGAGGTTGTCGTCGGCGTTGCCGAAGTGCGGCAGGTGTTCAAGGTGCCGCGTGTGGGCAATGTGGCTGGCTGCTACATCCGCGAAGGCGTGGCCCGCCGCAATGCGCAGGCACGGGTCCGCCGCAACGGCGAGATCGTCTTCGCTGGCGGTAATGTCAGTTCGCTCAAGCGATTCAATGAGGATGTGCGTGAAGTACGCACCGGCTTTGAATGCGGCGTAGGTATCTCCGGGTTTGATGATTTCAAAGAGGGCGATTTGATCGAGTTCTTTGTGCAGGAGCGGGTGAGCTAGGGTACCAACGATGTCGCTAAAACAGGAACGTATGGCAGATCGCATCCGGACTATTCTCAGCGAACTGTTGCTGTTGGAAGTACGAGACCCTCGCCTGAGAAATGTCACGGTTACACGAGTGATGCTCGATCGCGAGCTTCAATATGCGGATATCTACGTCAACGCGTTGGGCGAAGAGGCACGCCGCGGCGAGGTCATGGCGGGCCTGGAACGCGCTAAGGGCTTCCTGCGCCGTGAAGTAGGGGCGCGTGTCCGGCTGCGCCAGACCCCGGAACTACGCTTTCACTGGGATCTAAACCTGGAACACGGTGAACACATCAACGAACTGCTGGATCAACTGGATATTCCCCCGGAGGAGACGGCAGGAGACACTGAGGCAGCTTCTGAGGAATAGTCTATGCCAATGGATTGGGACCGTGCTGCCACACTGGTTGTGGCGGCGTCTGATGTTGTAATCGTGACGCATCTCGGGCCGGATGGCGACGCCATCGGCTCGCTGCTTGGCCTGGGATGGGCACTGCGCCAGCTTGGTAAACGAGTGACTGTGGCAGCGGACGATGGCGTTCCGGAGAATTTACGCTTTCTTCCGGGGGCTGAAGAGGTGCAGACCGATCTGCATGATATGGCCCCCGATCTGGTGATCGCCGTTGACTGTGGCGATCGATCGCGTATGGGGCAGGTTGGGGCGGCGGCGCTGGCTCATAACGCCCCGCTGATCAATCTCGATCACCACGTGACCAATACCTACTTCGGGGATGCTAACCTGGTCAATCCGGAGACAGTGGCCGCTGCTGAGGGTGTCTTTGACTGGCTGCCGCGGCTGGGCGTCGAGATGGATTTGCAAATTGCCACCTGCTTGCTGACCGGAATCGTGACGGACACGTTGTGTTTTCGCACAAATAACGTGACGGCGGACGTGCTGGGCAAGGCGCAGGCGTTGATGAACGCGGGCGCGCCGCTGACCGAGATTACACAGCGCACGGTGATGCGCAAATCTTACGCGGCCCTGCGGCTGTGGGCAGCCGTGATGCCGACAATGCAGCTTGAAGATGGCGTGATCTGGGCCAAAATCGATCGGCAGACACGCCAGGCGGTCGGCTACACAGATAACGGCGATGGCGGGTTGGTGAGCCTCCTGGTATCTGCGGATGAGGCAGCCGTTGCCGCTGTTTTTCGTGAGCGCGATGACGGGCGGATTGAGATCGGTTTTCGGGCCAAACCGGGCTTCGATGTCTCCGGCGTGGCCCTGGAACTGGGCGGCGGCGGGCATGTGCTTGCCGCTGGCGCGACGGTGGACGGCCCGCTGGACGCTGTGGTGGAAAAAACGCTGGCGATGCTTCGCCGTGCAGTGAATGCAGGGGCTGCTGTTGTCTCCTGAGCAAGTCTTTGGCCTGCTCAATATCCACAAACCTGTTGGGCCGACCAGCCATGATGTTGTGGCGCTGGTGCGGCGGGGAACACGGGTGCGAAAAGTCGGGCACGCCGGAACACTGGATCCAATGGCCAGCGGCGTGCTTGTGCTCTGTCTTGGCCCGGCCACACGCCTGAGCGAGTATGTCATGCGCTCCCGCAAACATTATCGGGCGCGGGTGCGGCTGGGTGTGGCCACAGACACGTATGATGCCGAAGGCCATATTGTCGCAGAGCAGCCGACAGACAGCCTGACGCCAGCGCAGGTCGCTGCGGCTCTGGAAGCCTTCCGGGGAACGATCGCGCAGATTCCACCCATGTACAGCGCAATCAAACAGGACGGTAAGAAGCTGTATGAGCTGGCCCGCGCCGGACAGGTGGTGCAGCGCGAGCCGCGACAGGTGACGATTTATCGCCTGACAGTGACGGAATACGATCTGCCTTTTGTCACTCTGGATATCGAATGTTCGCCGGGAACCTATATTCGCAGTCTGGCCCACGACCTGGGGCAGGTGCTGGGCGTGGGAGCGCATCTGGCGGCGCTGGTGCGGCTGGCCAGCGGCTCGTTTCGCCTGGAGGATGCCGTCCCTCTGGATGTGCTCCAGGCGGCAATGGCCGATGGCTCCTGGAGAGACTACCTGCTGCCACCTGGGCAGGCCTTGAGCGGCCTGCCTGCCGTAGAACTGGACGCCAGGCAGGCCGATCGCGTCCGCCATGGCAGTGCCATTCCCGCGCCGCCTGACGCCAGCGGAGAGGCTGGCGCTTATGATTCTGAGGGGCAATTGCTGGCAGTTCTCCGCGCGGAGAACAATCAATGGCGGCCGGTGAAGGTGTTTCTGCCGCAGAATTGAGAGCCGTGGTTGTGCGGCCTGCGTATGTGCGGTATGTTCGGGGTGTTTTGTTCTGGTCTGCGCCAGCTTTGTGGAGGAAACACTGTTGACCGGCAACCACATTCGCAACTTCCATGATGTTCATCTGAAGAAGCCC
Source organism: Ardenticatenia bacterium (assembly GCA_026983935.1). Classification (GTDB taxonomy): domain Bacteria; phylum Chloroflexota; class Anaerolineae; order Aggregatilineales; family Ch27; genus JALSTC01. Next base: position 5,001 of record JALSTC010000412.1, on the reverse strand, counting down.
TCAATTGTCAGCATCGGCGTTTTCGACGGCGTGCATCTGGGGCATCAGCGCCTTATTCGCCGCCTGGTAGCAGAGGCCCGCGCCACAGATCGGTGCAGTGTGGTGCTGACGTTTTTCCCGCATCCCGATGTTGTGCTCAAGCATGTCAGCGGGCGCTATTATCTCACCTCGCCGGAAGAACGGGCGCGTTTGTTGCTCGATCTGGGCGTAGATTGGGTGCTCACACACCCGTTCAATGAAGAAGTGCGTCGGATCCGGGCAGCGGATTTTGTGGATCAGATGCGTGAGCATCTGAAGATGAGTGCGCTCTGGGTGGGGCCGGATTTTGCATTAGGTTATCAGCGTGAGGGTGACGTGGCCTTTCTCCGGGAGCAGGGGGCGCAGAAGGGCTTTGTGGTGGAAACGGTCAATCTGATGCTGGGAGAAAGCGGCGAAATCATCAGCAGCAGCCGGATCCGGGAGGCTCTGCGAGCCGGGGACGTGGCACAGGCTGCGGTGTGGCTGGGCCGCCCCTATCAGGTTAGCGGCGAGGTTGTGCATGGGGATCACCGGGGCCGGACGATTGGATTCCCGACGGCGAATGTGGATGTGTGGGAAGAGCAGTTGCTGCCATCAAACGGCGTTTATGCCTGCTGGGCACATTTAGGAGATGAGCAGTTCATGGCCGTCACCAATATAGGCGTGCGTCCCACTTTTGACGGCGATGGGTTGACGGTGGAAGCGCATCTGCTGGACTTTGATCGCGATATTTATGGCGAGCGGCTGCGGCTGGATTTTGTCCGCCGACTGCGAGGTGAGCGGCGCTTTTCTGGCGTTGACGCATTGGTTGCGCAGATCAGACAGGATGTGGAGGAAGGCCGGGCCGTGCTGGCGGAGCTGGTCCGGGGGAAATAGCGCCAGGCTGCGCAGCACGCAGCGCGGCGCGGACGATAGATGGGGCCGCTGTCGTCAGGTCGCAGCCCCCGTCAGCGTGGCGATGGTTTCCCGTATGGCTGCACGTGTGGCCAGCGCCTGCTCGACTGGTGTCTTCAGGTGGGAATTGTAGACGGCTTCCAGGCTGGCGGTTTCGTCCACCATTGTCTGTGCAGGGTTGACCAGGTTGGCGCTGATGGGCCGCACGACTTCTTCCACCAGTCCGCCTTCTCCCTCCGGACTGACCCACTGGCGCAGCGGGGTGAGGATCATCGGGTTGATGCTGGCGACCAGTTCGGGGATATGTGTCAGAATGGCGGCGATGGCTTCCAGACCGGCGCGAATCTGTTCCCCCACACCAAACGGCAGCAGGTCAAGCACCTGGCCGATGAAATCGCCGATTTGCTGTGCCACCGGCGCGACCGGCTCAACGATGGCGCTCAGCGCGTCTTCAAGGTCCTGCAGGGCGGCTGCAAGGCCGCTGACCTGATCTTCCAGCCACAAAAGCCCATTGGCGATACCCGGCGACTGCGCCTCAATAGTGGCCAGAAGTGCTGCTGCCTGTTCCACGCCCAGCGTCAGCAAACTGCGCCCGCCCTGTATGGCCAGGAGCGCAGCGCCTACTGGCGTCATGCCTGCCGCAATGGCATCATCCAGCCTCACAGCCTCCAACTGCTGGTATAGATCAAGCACCTGCTGCAAATAGGCAAGATCATTCTGTGCGGCTTGCAGACCGGCACTGAGCGAGTCGATTTCGGCGCGGGCAGAGTCGAGTTGGGCGCGGAGGGCAAGGCGTTCGGCCTGGGCATCGGCGAGCTGCCCATTCAGGTTTTCGATCAGGATGTCCGGTGCCGATTCGGGAGGGTCGGGAATCTGCCCGGCGACCGGTTCGCCCTGTAAGGTGGGGGCGGGGGACAGGTTGGCCACCAGCGTAGGAATGGGTGCTTCGGTGTGCCGCTGGTTGAGCAGCAGTGCCGCCGCGCCGCTCCCGGCGGCAGCCAGCCCGCCCATAAGCAGTACCAGCATGAAATCGCGCCGATTCAGGCGACCAGATTCCGCTTCCGCATGGAATTCAAGGCGGTCTGTGGTATCTATCAGGCGGTCAAGCTGTGCCAGCGCATCGTTGTCCAGCAGGCTGATGCGTCTGTAGATGCGATCCAGCATCGCGGCTCGCTGTTGGCCTGTATCAGGTTGTTTGGTATCCATCTTGCGACCTGTCATGCTCAAGAGTACCTGTAATGAAGGTAACATACTTTCGGGGATGCCTGGCATGCTTTCCCGTGCCGGGGCGGGATGAGGGCGTGTGATCAGGCAGCGGCTACCGTATCCGGTAGCCGAGCCGCCGCAGCAGTTTCTCGTCTTTCCGCCAATTGGGCAGCACCTTCACCCATAGTTCAAGATAGACTTTCGTCCCGGTCAGCGCTTCGATTTCAGGGCGGGCTGCCGCGCCAATCTTCTTGAGCATCTGCCCGCCTTTGCCAATAATGATTGCTTTTTGCGTGTCGCGCTCGACATAGATCGTCGCGCTGACGTAGGTCAGATCATCGCTGCGCTCTTTGAACTCATTGATCTCGACGGCGACCACATGCGGGATTTCATCGCGAGTGTAGAGCAGGACTTTTTCGCGGATCAATTCGGCGGCGATGTTGCGCAGATACGTTTCAGTGACCTGATCCGCCGGGTAGTAGCGCGGCCCCCGGGGGAGCAGGGCGATCAGGCGTTCAAGCAGATCGTCCAGCCCGGCCATGCGCAGCGCACTCACGGCGACCCAATCTGTTGGTTTGACCAGTTCCACGTAGGCATCCACGTGGGTCTGCAGCCGATTGGATGGCGCGAGGTCAATCTTGTTGATGACGAGCAGGACGGGCACGTCGGGTGCTGCCTCCGCGATCTGCTTCGCGATCATACGGTCACCGGTGCCGGGCATGTGATTCCCCTCGACCACGAATAAAATCAGATCGGAGTCCTGCAATGCCTGCCGCGCGACCTGCACCATGAACCTGCCCAGTTCGTGGCGGGGTTTGTGCAGGCCGGGCGTATCCACAAAGATCACCTGGGCATCGTCCCGTGTCAGGATGCCCAACTGCTGGAGGCGGGTGGTTTGTGGTCTGGGCGAGACGATGGCGATCTTCTGGCCCAGCAGGGCATTGATCAGCGTGGATTTGCCGACGTTGGGCCGCCCGATGACGGCCACAAAGCCGGAACGATGATCTTCCGGCAGTTCTTCTTCAGCCGGATCGGACACTTCAAAATCAGTCATGGATTGGTGGCTTTCGCTGTTGGTCTTTTTGTCATTTGTTCCCGTACACGCTCCCATGTGCGGCAGAAAGAGCACTGTTCGGGGTTGGTGGTCGGCTGTCCGCAGGTCGGGCAGGTGTGCAGCTCGACGGTGGAATCCTGCGGCTGGAAGATGCCGTACTGTTCGCGGGCCTGCAAAAAGTGGAGGTAGAACTGAAGCTTTGCACCGGGACTGCTGATCTCCAGCTCGTTGAGCAGTTCTTTGTGGCGGATGCTGGTCGCGCCTGCGGCATAGGGACATTCGTCATAGATGTACTCGATGCCGCGCAGCAGGGCATAAGCGGCCATTTCCCGCTCATAAAAGCGGAAGAGCGGCTTTACTTTACGGGCCAATCCCTGCGCGCTGGCGGGCAGCACCGGCCCCTGCCGCCGCAGGTAGCCGACTGCCCACTGCAGTGTGTTGCCGAACAGGGTCGCGGCCTCGTCATCCAGATTGTGGCCGGTTGCCAGCACGTCGTATCCCTCGTCGCGGGCTACCCGATTCATGATGTGGCGCTTGGTCAGACCGCAGACCGAACACGGCTTGCCCCGGCCTCGCGCAACGGAACGGGCCGCCTCCGGAATCGATGCGCCATAGAGCACTTCTACATCAACGACATGCAGGGTCAGGCCATCGCCGCGCTCTTCAACGAACTTTTGAACACAGCGATGCGACTCGGCGGAATAATCGATCCCGCCGTCAATCCCCAGGCCGATGTACAGCCCATCGGCCTGATAGCCCAGCGCCAGCAGGATATCCCAGAGTGCCAGGCTGTCCTTGCCGCCGGAGACGGCAACCAGCACCCGATCGTCGCGGGTGAACATACGGTACTTTTTGATGAAGCGTTCGGTCTGCTGCTGCACCCATTCGATGAAATGTTCCGGGCACAGCGCAAGTTTATGCTGCCGCATATTGATGGCGGCACGGTTGGTGCATTTGCGGCATTTCATAGCGGACGGATGCCTCCCTGGCGGTTAACCACCGGAGATAGTGGCGACCAGCTTGATCTGATCGCCGGGATTGAGATGCGTGTCGTCGGTGACCAGCTCGCCATCTTTGACGGCCAGCACGGCTTCCGGATTCAATTCACAGCGGATGATCGCGTCGCGGATGGTCATCCCGGCGGGCACCTCAAAGGTTTGCTTGCGGAAAATCAGCGTTGCTGTTGGTTTCGTCTCGTTCATCTTGCGTTGTTCGTCCATTTTGTCGGCGTCAGCGATGCAGGGGCGATTCTAGCGTGCCAGGGGTGCCCTGCCAATGGTCAATCTGCGGGCAGTGTGTCCAGCCGGGGCAGGTGAGCCTGAATCAGGTCGGGCAGGTCGGGCAAAGTATCGCCATGCCAGAAAGCGGTCAGACGAGCCAGCGGGATACGTGCTTCCGGCGATTCATAGGCAAACACCGCGACGGGCTGGCCGAAATCCAGTTCTCGCAGCATGACCTGATCCTGCACACCGTCTGAACGCAGCCCGATGATATCTGCTCTGGGATGCAGGTTGCTGTGCTGGAGCGCGTAATCCCAGGCTTCCCGTCCGACCAGAATTGCGCCGTATTCGGACGCAAACAGGCCCGGCACGATGAATTCCGGGCGATACAAATAGGCCAGGGCACAGCGCACTGTCAGCGATCCGGTGGGGCGCAGGATGTGCTCAGGTGAAGTAGTTGGCGGCGGCGTGCTCAGGGCCAGCACAACGCCTGTCTCGTATTCGAGCAGGCTGCCGGTCAGGACATCGCCAATCAAAACAGGATCAGGGATGGCGGGCATGTTTCTGTCAAAATCCTTGTGATGTGTGTGCAGGTGCCTGTAGGCGGCT
>JALSTC010000411.1 GCA_026983935.1 Ardenticatenia bacterium | reverse complement strand
CAGGCGGATGTGTCACCCTGCGCGTAGAGCGGGATGACGCCGATTCGATGCTGCGATTTGCGGTGGAAGATACCGGCATCGGACTGACTGCCGATGATCGAGAGCGCATATTTCAGCGTTTTTACCGCGTGGATCGGTCACGCTCACGGGTTGGCGGGGGCAGTGGAATCGGGCTGACCATCGCCCGCCACATCGTCGAAGCGCATGGGGGCCGTATCTGGGCGGAAAGTGACGGCCTGGGACATGGCAGCACGTTTTACTTCACGCTGCCGCTGGCTTGAGCCTTCTCACCCTTTTCTCATCTGAGCTTCAAGAAAACTTCATATACGTGACACGGTAACTTCATCATCCTCTGTCATCATACTGTCACAACACAGCATCAAGGAGGGTGCAAGATGATGGGTTATGGATTTGACATGTGGGGCGGCGGCATCTGGATGGTTTTCTTCTGGATCGTCGTTGTTGGTCTGGCAGTCTGGGGGCTGAAGCTGCTCTTCTCGCCGGGTGCGAGATCAAACCAGCAGCCACCAGCACCGACCAGCTCGGCCCTGGAGATCGCCAGAATCCGCTACTCACGTGGTGAAATCTCGCGGGAAGAATATCTCGCGATTGTAGAAGACCTGCAGTTCGCAGAAGAACTGCCAAAAGCAAAAAGGAGTGAATGGTAATGTTGAAGCGTAAAGTTCTCGGTGCACTGGCGCTTGTGACGGCGCTCGGCCTGGTGGTCGTGTTCGGAGCAGTCCCCACATATGCGCAGGGGCCGGATAATCCGCCCTGTGACTTCGGCCAGATGTGGGGTGGCCGCGGTGGCATGATGGGTGGCCGGGGCGGCATGATGGGCGGTAACTTCCCCGATGACTGCGCCGAAGCAGGCTGGTTCGGCATGGGGATGACCGGCGGTATGATGGGGCCGGGCATGATGGGTGGCATGATGGGCGACTTTGACCAGATGGGCCGTTTTGGCCCCGGCACGGGCATGATGGGTGCCTGGACGCCGCCCGCCGAGCTGGCCCCCGCTGGTGATGCTCTGACGCTGGATGAGGCCGTCGAAATCGCCGAAGCGTACATCGCTGACTGGGAGACCGATCAGCCGCTGGTCCTGGGTGAGGTGATGCAGTTCAGCAACAACTTTTATGCCCAGGCAGTCGAGGCTGAAACCGGACGCAGCGCCTTCGAAATCCTGATTGACCCGGTGACCGGCACCGTCGTCGGTGAACCCGGCCCCAATATGATGTGGAACCTGCGTTATGGTATGGAGATGGGGCTTGGCATGGGAATGTGGCGTCCGGCTGCCGATGGCGAGGAAATGACCGTCAGCCCGGCACAGGCGCAGGAGTACGCGCAGGCTTACCTGGACCGCGTGCTGCCCGGCACGCAGGCTGATGAAGAAGCGGATGCATTCTACGGCTACTACACGCTGCACGTCCTGCGTGACGGCGAGATCGTGGGAATGCTCAGCGTTAACGGCTACAGCGGTCAGGTCTGGCTGCACCACTGGCATGGCGACTTCATCGGTATGACCGGTCACGACTGAGTCTGCAACAGGCGGCGAAGCGCCAATATCACGGGCCGGTTGGGGTGGGTGATACCCCAACCGGCTTTGTCTGGGCAGACACGTATAACCGCCATCGGGTGGTACGCATTGTTTTTGTGAAACGTAGATGAGATACCAACAAGGATAACAAAGGAAATGACACAATTGAACGATATCAATCGCAGGGCTTTCCTACGGTTGGCAGGGGGCGGAATAACAGGCTTACTTGCCGGGAGTGCGCTGGGGGCTTTGGGCCTCAACGCCGTATATGGGCAGGATACGGTGCCTTCCTCCATAGATACCAGGCTCACAACGACACTGACCCCACCGGATGTTGAGATCGTGCTGCGAGCAGTTCCGGATGACATAGCCATCTTCCCTGGAGCGGCTACCCGTGTCTGGCGGTATGTGGGCGAGGTCTTGCAGGGAGATGCTGACGCTTTGCAGGACATCCCTGGTTCCTACCTGGGGCCGATTTTCCGGGTGCGGAAGGGGCAGCGGGTCCGCATCCACTTCATCAACGAACTGCCTGAAGAGTCGATCGTGCACTGGCATGGGCTGCATGTGTCAGAGATCATGGACGGCCATCCGCGTTTTGCCATCGCTCCCGGTGAGACGTATGTATATGACTTTCAGGTGCTTAATCGGGCCGGGACGTACTGGTATCATCCACACCCTCATGGCCGCACCGGGCCGCAGGTTTATAATGGGCTGGCCGGTTTGTTCCTGGTAACCGACGATGAAGAAGCGGCTCTTGACCTGCCCACTGGCGAATACGATGTGCCGCTGGTTCTCCAGGATCGCACCTTTGATGCCAACAACCAACTGCGCTACCTGCCCAACGGGATGATGGATCGGATGATGGGCTTTCTGGGGGAACGTATCCTGGTGAACGGGCAGCCGGATTTCGTGCTGCCCGTTGCAACACGCGCTTACCGGCTGCGCCTGTTGAACGGCTCCAACTCTCGCGTTTATAAATTGGGATGGGAGGATGGCACGCCGTTAACCGTCATTGGTACCGATGGCGGGTTGCTGGAAGCCCCGGTGCAGCGTGATTATGTTGTCCTTGGCCCTGCTGAGCGTGTTGATCTATGGGTGGATTTTGGGGGGCGGCCTGTTGGCGCTGAGATGCGTTTGCAAAGCCTGCCTTTTTCCGGCGCGGAAGTGGGGGGTGTGATGGGGGGAGGGCCTGCACGGGCGGCCCTGCCCAATGGATCA
>JALSTC010000410.1 GCA_026983935.1 Ardenticatenia bacterium | reverse complement strand
GGTGTGCGCCTGCTGCCCTGCCCACATCGGCCCGGCGTGACGGGTATCTGGCTCCCCCCACACCGATTCCGGACTCCAGATCGGATCGATAGGATTGCGATCGCTGGCCGGATTGAGGCGTCCCAGGTCTTCCCATGGCAGGCCCCAGGCGGCGTAGGGGAAAACCTGCCCGATGACTTCCACCTGAAACCAGAACCACAGGCGCTCTCCGCCGTCGGGCTGCACTTCCACAAATGGATCGCACAGGTCAACATTCGCCAGCGGGATGTCATCACCGGGGTCATCGGGTCCGCGTCCATAGTGCGTGCCGCCCAGGATGTTGTAGCCTTCGGCCCGCATGGTGGCCGGTTCGCCGCAGGTGATGTGACGGATGGCAAAATAGGGATCGTACTTGGGTGTCAGGATGCCCACCAGCAGAATACCGCCCAGAATCAATGCGGCAAGGAATACTCCTGCCAGAATGAAAGACGCTTTCTGCATCATCAGTCCTCCGACCCGTTTTACGCCCTCAGGGCACATACTGGAGATTGGCGCTGACATCCCAGACAGTGTTGATGATCATCGTCAGCGCCACTGACAGGATACCCAGCACGATCCACATGAACGGCTCTGCCCGTGCAATGCGCCGCTGCCAGCGCCCCGGCAGATACAGCGGCGTCAGCGGGACGACTGTTAACAGAGCATAACGTCCGATGGAGACGATCTGGCTGGTCAGCGGCAGCACCAGCGCCAGCAGACTGTACAGCCATAGTTCTCCCCGCAGTTTACCCCGCCGGACGGCCCTGAACAGGTAGAGCAGGCTGAAGCACATCAGGAGAATCTGCGCGGTGACGATCACCTGCGCCGCGTTGTTAAATCCCAGCCGGGCGCGGCGGATGGCGAAGCGGTACAGCGTTTGCCAGGGCAGCACCCATGCCGTCCGGCTCCAGTAGCGCTGGCCGCTGTAGGGCGCGAGTTCCAGCCCCACCAGATCGCTGACGTGCAGCACCCAGGCCAGCCAGACCATCACCGGCAGCAGGCCGACTGCCAGTCCGCGCCGCAGTATATACCGCGTTTTCTCAGCAGTTGGTGCTTCCAGCCGGAAGGCTTTCCACAGAATCGCCAGCCCCAGCACACCGGTCAGAAGCATCCCCTGTGGGCGGGTCAGTACAGCCGCAGCCGCTGCCAGACCTGCGGCAAAGTCCCGGTTCCGGAAGAACAGATATAACGCCGCCGACCAGAAGCCCAGATACCAGCCCTCTGGATAGTTCATCAGCCAGACATATCCCGTCCCCAGAAAAGGGAAGGCCAGCCAGCATACGGCCCGGTGGGCGAAGCGCTCGCCCTTCAGGAAGGTCATCAACCGCCAGAATTCCGCAAAACCGAAGAGCAGGCCCGCTTTGGCGACCAGCGTGATGATCAGGCTGATGCTGCCGCCGGTGAGCAGCCAGATCGCTCGTGTGGTGCCGGACAGGAACGGGAATTTTACGGCCAGATCAGGGTGTGCAGGCGTGTACCACTCACGGACGATCTGCATTTCGTTGTAGATATCCCAGTGAGAGAGATTTTCGTGCCAGGGGTAGACAATGCCGCTGGCCGTTTCCACGCCATAATTCTGCCGCGCCTCGATCAATTCCGGGTGTGCCTGCAGGAACAGGCCGATCAGCAGGCTGGCCGTGTAGAGCAAGATGATCAGCGGCAGTACTTTTCGGTATGGATAGAAGACAGTTTGCCACATACTGCCGGGTGCTCCCTGTCAGATGCCCAGCGCCGGCCCGATGACAAGCACGATCAGAGTCAGCAGTGGCCCCAGCAAAAAAACCACGATCCGCAGGAATGCCGTAAATGCGCCGGGCCGCCCGCGCAGCCAGATTCCCGGCAGCTTCCAGAATGGTGGTTCGCCTTCTGTGCCGTAGACGTAGCGCAGATAGAGCACGACGAAGAAGATGTTGCCCATTGCATAGCGGGTAATGGCATGCGCCTGCCCACTGTAGAGCATCAGCGCCGGGATTGCCAGCAGGGACATACGGGCATAGAGGGGCACATGCCGCGCCCGGCTTCCGGGCCAGCGCGGCGGCAGCCCCTGCAGGGCCAGCATGCCAATCATCAAAACGGCGCTGAGCCGCAGCAGGCGCTCCATGCCCAGCAGATCGAGGCTGCCGTTCATGATCTGCTCCAGCGCACCGGAGAAATAGTCCAGCAGTGAAGCCAGATCACCCGCGTAGAACTGCTTGAACCACAGCGTGCGCTGCGCCAGCAGCACATAGAACGGATAGTAGCCGCTGGTCTGGTAGAACCACAGGCCGTTGCCCAGAGTTATGCCCGTGGCGGCCAGCAGTCCTGCCCAGCCGGGATTGGCGTCATGCAGCAGAAGGCGGAGGCGGCTCCAGCGGGGCGCATTTCCGGAGTGCGCTCGCATGTGGGCGCGGCTTTGCAGCACGCTCATCGTCAGGAAGGCGGGAATCAGCGTGAGGCTGTTCGGTTTGGTCAGCCCGACCAGCGTTCCCAGCAGCAGCGCGCCGCCGCCAATGACGATGTTGCGCTGCCGGACATTGTGCCGGGCCTGCTCACACAGCAGCCACAGCAGACCGGAGAACAGCAGAAAGACTCCTTCCGCCATGCCCACGTACAGCCACAGGGCGAAAGGGATAAGAGTCATGCCGACCAGCAGAGCCGGTCGGTGCGTGTGTGTGAGGGCCTGGATCACCGGCACAAGCAGCACAACGGCGATGATGTTGACCGTCCAGCCGGAGCAGACTCCGTCGCCGGTGATCTGGATCATGCCC
>JALSTC010000409.1 GCA_026983935.1 Ardenticatenia bacterium | reverse complement strand
GGTCTTGCGGGGGAAGACGGGGCTGGGTGAGCCATCGCGCAGTTTGTCATCGTTGAGGCCGACCATGATCTCGCGCAGGCTGCGGTCGCACACATCCACGACGCGGTTCCAGGTGATGGTCTCTGGATCAATATCCAGCCGGGTGACTCCGCGCCGCGCCAGCGCCTCATCACTCTGGCGGCTTTCGTGGTACATGCGGGTGTCAATAGCCGCCGCCACCAGATTATGGGCAACGCTGATGGCGTGGATGTCGCCGGTCAGGTGCAGATTGAAGTCCTCCATCGGGATGATCTGGCTGTAGCCGCCGCCTGCCGCGCCGCCTTTGATGTTGAAGGTCGGCCCCATGCTGGGCTGGCGGATGCAGGCCATGACGTTCTTGCCCAGCTCGCTGCCAAGCGCCTGCACCAGCCCGACGGTCGTCGTTGTCTTGCCCTCGCCGAGCGGAGTCGGGGTGATGGCCGTCACGTCAATGTACTTGCCCTGTGGACGGTCGGCGAATTTCTCCAGCACATCGAGGTGTACTTTGGCCTTGTACTTGCCGAACAGGTCGAGGTCGTCTTCCGTCAGGCCGATTTTGGCGGCAATTTCCAGGATCGGGCGCAGGTCTGCTGCCTGGGCGATTTCAATATCACTGGGGACACTCATGGCAATATTCACTCCCTCTTGAACGTAACGAATCACACTGAACCGCCGCTCCGCCGCTCTGGTGCGGCGGTGCGGGCAGGTTTTACGGCTGCTGGCCGCGGGCGCTGCCACCCGCTGGCTGCTGGTTACATAGCATAGGGGATGCTGGCAAGTTTGCACAAGTGCGAACCGTCAGTAATCCGGGGGGACGTATGGCGTCTTTTGCTAACGCAGGCCGTCCAGCATTCCCTGCGCGACGTAGCGGGCGACGATGATCTCTTCTTCCGTCAGGGCCATGCCGTTTGTGCCGGAGTAGAGCAGGCGGCCCGAATCGAACTGCGTGTGATGCAGGCCCAGAATGTGCCCGATCTCATGGCTGCTGACGCGGCGGTCGAAGACGGTCGGCTCATCCATCACGAAGAAGAGCGGCGCGCCGAAGGGCATGATCCCGTTGGGCCCGCCGATCTCGCGGGCATAGAAGCCGTTGATCAGGCCGAGGTCCGGGACTTCAAAGGTATTGCCCGCCTGCTGGAAGAACGCACGGAAGCTGCCGCCGTTGATATCCCGCAGCACGCTTTCCGGCAGTGCCAGCATGCCGATGTACTGCGCCTCGAACCGGATATCGGCCTGCCGCCAGATGTCATTCACCCCGTCGAGGATTTCCCGCAGTTCGTCGGGCGTGCGCCGGGAGGAAAGAGCAGGGTCGGGGTTATCCACGTCGTCCACCACCACATACAGCGAGATGGGGATCGTGATTGTTTCGCGCCCGGTGTCTTCCTGGGCTTGGGTGGCGGTCTGCGCTGCGCTGAGCACCAGTACCGCCGCCAGAGTCAGCCAGATTAAGCGTCTCATAGCAGGGGGAACCTTTCTGTGTGTACGTTGTGCAATGGTACAGACGCAGTCAGCAGCGGGTTGCTTTCCCTTTGGGATCGGCCTTCCTGCCGGGCAGGGAGAGGCAGTATAATCGGGCCTGTGGGCTGGCGCGAATCGCGGCAGGCGGAAGCTGCCGCCGGGCGCTTGTCGCTGCTTTTCTTGCCATGGGACACTGGCTTCCTGCCCCCTGTTCCTGTCGGTGGTCGCCGTGTATTAGTAAAAGGAGAAGATTGTGGTGCAGCGGTGGTTGATGATCGTGGTGGTCGTACTGCTGGCGGCTGCCGCGCTGCTGGACGTGACCGGCGTGGTGCCGGGCGCGGGGATGCTCGCCATCCCGTTTCTGGTGCTGCTGGCGGCGGCACTCTACATGGTGCGAACCATCCGATCGCCGCGCGAGGCGACAGCCGCCGCCGATCTGTACGTTCCGCTTGAGGATGCTTCCACAGCGCAGCTTGACCTGAAGTTCGGCGCGGGGGAACTGGCACTGACGGCAGATGCGCCTGATGGGGTGCTGCTGGCCGGGCATCTGATCGGCGCGGCGCAGCCGCGCGTGCAGCGGCAGGACTCGACGGCGGCGATTCGTCTGCGGCAGCCGTTCAGTCTGGGCCGCCGTCATGCGCACTGGCGGCTGGCGCTGTCCCCGGCAGTGCGCTGGCAGGAGGTGCGGCTGGCCGTCGGCGCTGCCGACGTGCAGCTTGCGCTGTCCGCGCTGGAGGTGGGGGCGCTGGTGCTGGAAAGCGGCGCATCCACCCTGACGGCGACGCTGCCGCGTGCCGGTGAGGTGCTGCTGGAGATGAGCGGCGGGCGGGTCACGCTGCGCATTCCGGCTGATGCGGCGGCAGTGGTCACCAACCGCATCAAACTGGGCGAGGTGATCATAGACGAAGCCCACTTTGCCCCGGATGCTGCGCGTGTGCATTGGACGACCCCCGGCGTGACGGACGCGCCGCTGCATGTCACCCTCAGCGGCGGGCTGGGGACGGTCGAGGTTGTCCGGGCAGACTGAAAAAACAGACGCCCCCGGCATTGGAGCAGGGGGCGTCCTGTATTCTGGCTGAAAGCCTGGCGTTACCAGAGCTGGTTGATGGCCTTTCGCACGCCCGGCATTTCTTCGATCCGCTTGAGCAGCGCGTCCGGGTCATGGCCATTCGGCAGCGGCCCACTCAGGATGACGCGCCCGAAGTCCACGTGCGCCAGCACGCCCGGCGGGATCACCCGTCCGACGCGCAGCCGCAGTTCCTCATCATTGTAAAGCTCCTCCGCGTCCACTTCTTCCACGCCG
>JALSTC010000408.1 GCA_026983935.1 Ardenticatenia bacterium | reverse complement strand
ACTGGGCCTGATTCAGGGCGGCACCGTTGTGCAGGTGCTTGGACGGGCCGGTGAACCGGACTATCCCGCGCTGGCCGATCTGTCGCCGAATGAAGACCTCGATCCGACGGAAACCTGGCTGTCAATTGTTATGACAACGCCGGATGGCGGTACGATCACCGCCTGGGTGCTGGCCCAGTACGTGCAGGTCACCGAAAATGGTGAACGTGTCCGTCTGGCGGACCTCGACCCGCTGCCATCCGATGTGCCTGGCGAAGTCGCGGGCGCGGCTGCTGGCGTACCCACACCCGCGCCGGTGGAAGCGGAATTCTACGCGACCATCTTCAATTTGAACGAAGGCGTCAATCTACACATTCGCCGCACGCCAGAGATAACAGGCGAATCGCTCATCCGGCTACCTGCCGGAACGATCCTGGAGCCGATCGGCGTTCTGCAGGATTACTCCTGGACGTTTGTCCGCTATACGCCTGAAGACGGCGGCTTCATCACAGGATGGGCGGCCACGCAGTACCTCCAGTTTGTTTTCCGGGGAAGTGTCTACCTGCCAACGGAACAGCGCATTGATGAGTTTATTCTGCGGAATCTGCTCGTCATCATGGATCCAACCGAGCGCGGCGAAGTCGCGCCGGGGACAAATGTGGAAGTTCCCACACCAGAGCAGGCAGAATTCCTCAATCAGATCGTGGCCACAACCACACTCGATCCCGGTGCCAACCTGCATCTCCGCCGCACACCAGACGCAGCCAGTGAGTCGCTGGCCCTGATTCCCAGCGGGGCGACCATGGTGGTTTTTGGCCGCACGTCTGACGCCGAATGGCTGCAGGTCAATTACGACAACACCGAGGGCTGGGTAGCCAGTGCCTACGTTGAGCTGCGGCTCAACGGCAGGCGTGTAGACATCCTCGATGTGCCGGAAGTCCAGCCCTGAGCCAGTACAACAGCCCCGATTCAACGTATCCGCCGACCCTGCCCTGCCCGGCAGGGTCGGTTTTCCTTAACACTCAGGACTCGCCAACCAGCCCACGGTGACTACAATAGCCATCAGTGTCAATGCATGAATATAAGGTGGCGCTTTTCCATGATGACCCGTTCAAAAACGCCCGGCATACTTCTAGCACTTGCCCTGATCGCTGTGATTGTGGCAGCCTGTACACCGTCGGCCACACCAACGGCGACTTCTGCACCAACAGCAACTGCCACAGCCAGCCCCACATCTCAGCCGCTGGCCACCGCCACAGTGGGCGTTGTGCCGGATACAACCGCAGGAGAACGGCAGGCTCAAGGCCAGATTCGCATTGTACAGGCCGCGCCACAGAGCGGTGCCGTGGACGTCTATCTGGAGCAGGGCCTGATCGCAAGCAGACTCGGACTCGGCGCGTACACCAATCCACTCACGATAGAAGCTGGCACCTATTACCTGCAGGTTGTTCCGGTCGGCGCACTGCCTGATACGCAGATTCTGGCAGAAGCAACCATAGACCTTGCACCAGATCAGTCTGTACTGCTGTTGATCACCGGAACAGCCGACGCACTCACTATTGCCACATACCCGGAAGACCTCAGCGCTGTGCCAGCGGAAGAAAGCCGCCTGACCTTCATCCATGCAGTGCCACGCGGCCCGGCATTCACGCCGTATATTGATGACGAGCCGCTGGGGGAGGCGCTGGATTATGGCGACACAAGCACGGGGTATTCAACAGTTGCCGGCGCACACCGAATTGCCCTACTTGCCGACGACGGCACGATCCTGGCAGACCTCGACACGGCACTGGCTGCACGGCAGTTCTATACGGCTGTGCTGGTCGGTCAGGTCGGCGGCGGGAATTATCGCATCCTGCTGCTCAATACGCCTGTGGAAATCCCCGGTATGCTGCGGTTTATCCACGCCAACCCTGAGGCCGAGGCCGTCCGTGTAATTCTTGATGATCGTGTGCTGGGCACAGATTTCACCTATCGTACCGCCAGCGAGTGGACTTCACTGCCAGCACGCACGTACCGACTGCGGGTCATGCCAGCCGCAGCGGAAACAGAAGCAGCACCGCTGGTGGAGACACAATTCAACTTGAGCGCCGACCAGGCACTGGAGCTTTTGTTTTACCAGGAACGCGGCGCACCGGCACTGCGCATCTTCACAACCTCACTTGCCCCCACACCACCACTGACAGCCCGCCTGGTCGTCGTGAACACAGCGCCGGATGCCCCTGCAGTCTATGCACAGTCCGGCGATGAGCTTTTGAGCGAGATTCCCCCTGTCCCCTATGGAACAGCAACACGCATTATTGACTTCCCGGCAGGGCTGGCCAACCTCTTCTGGGCAACAGGCCAGGGCACAAATGCCCGGCTTGTTGAGATCGTGGGCGATTACACGTTCTCTGAAGGGAAGGCCTACACTTACATCGTCACCGGCGCGGAACGCGACCCCTTCGTGCTGATAGACGAAGTCGGCACGGAAGCAGATACCGACGTCGTTTCCGCTGACACCGACGACGGTCTGACAGCAGACGACAACGCCGTCGCTGTGAGGGCGATCAACGCTCTCGCAGACCCACTGACCGTACGCCTCCGACTGGATGACAGCGTCCTGTTTGACAGTCTGGCTGCCCGGACAGAAAGCGACTACACAGCCGTGCGGCAGGGTGAATACACCTTACGCATCGGCCCCGCCGGGGATTCCCCGAACACGCCCGATTACTACATCGGTGATCTCTCGCTGCTGGATCTCGCGCGGCTGTCACTGCTGCTCTATGGTCCGCCGGAAACGATGCAGGTCACCGTAGCTCCGGACTACGAT